>NZ_VRVG01000170.1:0-8605 GCF_008040085.1 Methylobacterium sp. WL7
CTTTCATACCATCAACAGACGCACTTTCCGACGACGGTTATTTTTTGTCTGGCATGTTTTTTGACGTCAAAGTACAAAAACTGTCACAAGATCTTGAGCAAAAAGAATCCCGGCACATCATAACGAACTATATCCACCCGTTGTTTAATCGCTTGCCTGCCAAATTTAGTGAGAAGCCGCGCGATCAATTGCTCATCCATATCCGCTCCGGCGATATTTTCAGCACCTGGGTCGCCCCCCATTACCCCCAGCCACCCCTAGCCTTCTACAAATTAGTCATTAGCCGCCTCCTCGCAGAAAATCGGATCTCATCGATTAAGATGGTCTTCGAGAACCGTCTCAATCCGGTTATTGCCGCCTTAGAAGCATATATTTCTGAAATTGGAATTCCGCTAGCAACTCAGAGCGGCACCCTAGCAGACGACGTCGCGGCGCTAGCGAACGGGCGTTACTTAGTGTTTGGCCTTGGAACCTTCGGGCCAGGAGTTTGTCATCTTTCGAAACGTGTTGAGCAAGTCTTTTATTTCGCGTCCGGCTGGCCTCAACACTTTCGTGGCATTCCAACTATTGGGACCATCATCGAAGTACTCGATGTGGCGGGTGCGTACACCAAAGTCGGAGAATGGGACAACTCGCCGGAGCGTCGGCAGTTGATGCTTGACTACCCGCTCGAGAACCTCGCCTTCGACGACGCCTGAACGCCCTCGGGCGGCGCGCCTTGCCGTGGTTTAGAAAGTCGGTGACAAGCGCCGCGAGCCATCCCGGAGGATCAATTTGGTCAGCGCTGTCCAGCCCTCAGAGGCCCTGCGGGTCAACGCCTTCCCGATGCACCGGGCCGAGGTTCTGATGCAGCAGCGGCGCCGCCTTCGCCCGCGTCGCAACACCCTGGTCAGCTTCGCGGCGAAGTACCACTACGTCGAAAGCCAGCGCCGCTTAATCGCCGCGGCCGCCGCCACCGGGGAATTCGACACGATCGAGAGCTGGTCGCCCGACCGGCTGCGCGGGACGCCGTTCTATGCGGCGCACAGGGCGATCCTCGACCGCTCCCGGGGCGCTGGGAACTGGGCCTGGAAGCCCTACATCATCGCCGAGGCGCTCGCGCAAAGCCGCGATGGCGACTTCATCGTGTTCACCGATACCGGCATGCAGGCGATCGACGCCGATCCCCTGCCGCCGGTCACGCCGCTCCTGACCTGGCTCGCCGGATCCGGGCGCCGGGTCGCGGTGGGCGTGCTGCACGGCAAGCCGCAACGGGTCTGGACCAAGCGCGACTGCTTCGTGCTCATGGACTGCGACGCGGAGCGCTACTGGAACGCCGACCAGATCCAGGCGACCTGGATCGCCTTCATGGTCAGCCCGGAGACCCGTCACCTGGTCGCCGAATGGCTGCGCTATGCCGGCGACGAACGGGTGGTGACCGACATTCCCAACCAGATGGGCCTGCCGGATTTCGACGGCTTCATCGATCACCGCTTCGACCAGAGCATCCTATCGAACCTAATCTACAAGCTCGACCTGGAGATCCCGCCCCTGCGGGAGGCCTCGAAGAAGATCAAGACGTTGGTCGGCGAACTGGAGATGGACACCCTGGTCTCGGTCCGGCCGTCCGAGAACATCGCGCTGGGCAAGACCTGGCGGGCCAGCTCGGCCTCGCCCTGGTCCGGGACGCACGGCCTCTACGGCGAGCGGACCACCGGCGACCCGTCGTTCTTCTTCCACACGGCGCTGGAGCCGAAGCCCTGGTTCGTGCTCGACCTCGGCGCGGTCGAGCGGGTCTCGGAGATCCGGCTCTACAACCGCTGGGGGCAGCCTAGCGAGCGTGCCCAGATGATGCGGGTGTGGCTCGGCGAGTCCGAGGCCGAGTATCGCCTGGTCTTCGACGCCGTGGATGCCGACTGGCACCCCGGCCTCCCGCTCTATCTACGCTTGGACAATGCCCGGTTCCGCTACCTGAAGGTCGATCTCGACGAGGAGCAGATCCTGCACCTCGACGGGATCGAGATCTTCGCGGCCCGCTGACCCGGCGTGCCGGACGACAGGCCGCATCACGGACGATGACGCCACCCATGACGAGGGCGACCGCATGAGCGCGCCGGCCGGCGACAGGCCGCTCTTCCCGTTCGGGCCGATCCTGTTCTTCGGCGATTCGGTGACGGCCGGCTGGACGGCGCAGATGCCGCACGCCTTTTCCGGCCCGCAGACCGTGCCGCGCGGGATCGCCGGCCAGACGACCCGGGACATGGCGCGCAGGCTCCGCTCCGAGATCGCCCTTTACGGCGCCCGGGGCCTGCACCTGATCTGCGGCCGCGACGACATCCTGGGCGGCGCGCCGGGCGTGTCGCTCGACGGCATCGTGGCCGACATCCGGGCGATGCTCGCCGACACCCGCGACCTCTACGTGCGCAGCTGGGTCGGCTCGATCCCGCCGGTCGACCCGGCCTCACCCGCCGCTTCCGGGCGGCCCCTCGAACTCATCGGACAGGTGAACGCGTGGCTGCGCGACCACGTGCACGAATACGGCGCGGGCTTCATCGACCACGATCCCGTGCTGGCGAATGCCGCGGGCGCGCTTAGGCCCGATCTCGCCGACGACGGCGTGAGCCTCAACGCGGCCGGCAACGCCGCGATTCAGGCCTCGATGCTGGCCGCCCTCACCGCGCCGGGCGTCGACCAGATCTGGGCGCCGCCCGAGAGCGAGGATGCCGCGCGCCGGCGCAAGTTCCTGCACCATTTCGGTTATCTCGACTCGAACACCCGCCACCCGAGCCCCTACATCCAGTTCGCCGGCAAGCCGGGGGCGAGCCATTACGGCGTCCCGTTCGACGCCCAGGGCTTCCTCAACGCCACCGCCATCACGGCGGACAAGCCCCCGGGCGAGACCCGGGTCTTCGTAGTCGGCGACTCGACCACCATCGACGGCGGCACGCTGGCCAACACCCTGCCGGGGCGCCTCGAGCGGATCCTGCGCGCGGACGGGCTCGCCGCGGCGCGGGTCTACAATTTCGGCGTGATGTCGAGCTGCCTCACGCAGATGACCCATCTGATCTGGTCGCGGCTCGTCGGCTACCGGCCCGACGCGATCGTGGTGATGAGCGGCAGCACCGACCTGTTCCAGCCCTGGACCTACGATCCGCGGCCCGGCCACCCGTACAACGCCTTCATCACCGAGCGGCTCTACGACCACTTCTTCGACACCCACGATCCCCGGGCGCGCGAGGACGGCCTGTCGTATGACGCGCTGGTGACGCTGATCTACGAGGAGCTGAAGCGACTGCGCGCGGAGGTGGGCTGGCAGACGCCCGGCTGGGAGGACGCCATCGTCCACCATTACCAACTCGCCGCGCACCGCCTAACCAAGCTGTCCCACGATCACGCCGTACCGATCGTGAGCGTGCTGCAGCCGACGGTGCTGCGCAAACGCCACCTCACCGCGGTGGAGCGGAGCGTCGCCTCGGGGGCGTTCCTGGCCTATCTCGACCGCCAATACGCCAAGCTGGAGGCGTTCACGACCGCGCTCGCGGCGCGGCGGCCCTACCGGAGCACCTTCACGGCGCTCGATCTCAGCGGGATTTTCCGAGACCGGGAGGAGGGGACCTTCTACGACATCGTCCACTACGACGATCCGGCCCGCGAAATCGTCGCCGCGCGGTTGGCGGCCGAGGTGACGCGGGTGCTCGACCGGCCTCAAACGCCGTTCGAGCGGGTCCGGCGTTTCCTGGGCGGTGCACAGCGATAGCGCACGATCGAGGACAGCACCGGCGTAGCGGTCTTAGCCCCGGAGATATCGTTCAAAAAACGCTTTCATGATTCGGACGAAGACCTATCCGAATCATTTGGACGCTTGCGCTAAACGCTTACAAGGCTTCTCACTGAGCCGCGCGAGCGTAGCTTATCCCGCCACGGCCTGCGGTACGACCGAGCTCTCGACCAGTGGGCCGGGGATCGCGGCCTCGGCATCGACCATCAGGCGCGCCTCGTGGCGGCGCATGAACATCCACAGGGCCACGGCGCCCAACAGCACGAAGGCCAGGAGCGCGAGGCCCACGGGCCCCATGACGTTCTCGATCGAGCGGCCGCACAGATACGCGCCGAAGCCCATGATCGAGGCCCAGGCGACGCCGCCGACGGCGTTGAAGAACATGAAGCGGCGGGCATCGAGCTTGTTCACGCCGGCGAGGACCGCCGCGTAAGCGCGCAGCATCGCGGTGAATCGACCGAAGAACACGATCTTCCCGCCGTGCCGGCGGAACAGGTACTGACCGAGCTTGAGCCGGCCGTGGTCGAGGCCGATCATGTGGCCCTTGCGCAGGAGCAAAGGCAGGCCCCAGCGGCGGCCGACCCAGTAGCCGGCATTGTCGCCGAGAATCGCGGCGGTCGCTGCGATCGCCACAACGAGGGCGATGCTCAGGTTACCGGTGCTGCCGGCATAGGCCGCCGAGGTGAGCAGGACCGTCTCGCCCGGAAGCGGCAGGCCGGCGCTCTCCAGGGTGATGATGACGAAGATCGCGATGTAACCGTAGTTGGCGATCAGGTCGGCAATGGGCAGATCGTGCAGGAAGGACATGCGGTCTCCTCGCGGATCGGAGGGCTGCCCTGTCGGCGAGAAACATGGCCGCTCCGGGGCGGAGCGCGAAATACGCGTTCGAAATACCATCCGTGGTGCTCCCAAGCACGAAGATGGCGTGGTTTCTCCCGCTTCAGCGAATGAAGGGCAGGGGTGAGCCGTCCCCGCTGGCTTCGGCCAGATGGGCGCGCATCCATGCGATCGTGCTGATCAGGCCTTCGCGTAGGGCGATGCGCGGCTGCCAGCCGAGTTCGGAGCGGATCAGGGTGGTGTCGAGGACATTGGCGGGCACGTCGGCTGCCCGGCTCGGCTTGTGGACACAGGGCAGGAGGTCGCATCCGAAGGCCCGTTCCAGCTCGGCGATGATCTGGTTGACGCTCAGGCCCGCGCCGCTACCGACATTCATCACCTTGTGGGGACCGTCATACGGGATCGCCGCGAGAAAGGCGTCGCTGACATCGTCGATGTGCAGGAAGTCGCGCACCACCTCGCCGGTGCCCCAGACTTCGAGCGGTAGGTTCGCGAGCGCGCGGTGAATGTAGCTTCCGATCAGACCCTGATGCTTGTTGCCAAGCTGAAAGCGGCCGTACGGGTTGGCGATCCGCAGGATCTGGTAATCGATCCCGTGCAGATGCCGGTACAGGTAGAACGACTTCTCGATCATCAGCTTGCTGATGCCGTAGGCTGAGATTGGATTGGTCGGCGCCTGTTCCGGGATCGGGGTAGCGCGCGGGATCCCATAGATCGCCCCCCCGGAGGACGCGAACACGACCTTTTTGATCCGGGCCGAGCGGCAGATCTCGAGGAGATGCAGGGTCGCGATCGGCGCGGCGGCGAGTTCCGCGGACGGGTCCCGGTTCGAGCTCTCCGGGATCGATCCGGCGATGAGGTGAAATACGATGTCTTGACGCTCGACCGCGTTGGCGATGGCGAGCCGGTCGGCGAACTGTCCTGTCACCCGGGCTACGCGTCGGTCGAGGGCCTCGGCTTGCGTATGGCTGCGGCTGAAGCAGGTCACTTCGGCACCCGATTGCGCCAGCCGGTTGCACAGGTTCAGGCCAAGGAAGCCGGCACCGCCCAGCACGAGGCAGCGAGCCCCCGCGAAAGCCGAAGCCGATGGGCCGGCTCCGGCTAGATCGACCGGCGACCCATGACGTCCTTGGCCGCCACTCATGGTCGGAGTTCAGCGCTATGGTGCGCCGGTGCCGGGACTGCCGACCTCTCGGACCCGTCCGAGGCCGGGTCTCGCGCTTCGATCAGGCGCTCGACCAGGGCGAGGGCGGAGTGCTGAAGCGCGCGGCGCGTCGGCTCTAGCGGTGCTTTCCCGTAGGCCCGGGCCGCCGCGTAGGCACTCGCGTAGGCCGCATCCCAGCCGGCGGCGAGGATCGGCGGACCCGCGGCCTCGAGCGCGTCGCGGATGGTGACCCAGGCGGCCTGCTGTGCGGCATCCCAGGCCGCCGCTCGAACCACGGAACCGGTCTGCCGCAGGGTCAGATTCGCGACCGCCGCCCGCTTACGCGCACGTTTCAGGTGATCGCACAGGGTAGCAAGATCGGCGATGGCCTGCAGCTCGGGCAGATCGGCGAGTTCATCCGCCTCAACATTCAGCTTGGCGAGATGAAACCACGCCGGCAGGTGGGTGCGGACGAGCCAATCCGCGACCGTGACCACGCGCCGGCGCTCCAGAACGTCCGAGCCGTGCGTGCCGACCAGGCGCGGGAGCAAGGGGAGGATCAGACCGTCACGTTCGGCCTGAGGCAGGCCGTCGCTCCAAGTGCGGATGAACGCCGCGATGCTCGGGGAGGCGCATTCCGGTTGGTCCGAGGGTGGCTCGCGCGCGATGTAGGCCACCGCCTCCATTGCGCACATCGCGCCGCCGCCCTCCCGGTGTGCACCCGCGGCTAGGGTGGCAATCTGAGTAAAGCGATCAGGATCGATCGCCGAACTAGCGGTCCGAACCATGACCGGCCTCCCTTTCCGTAATGCCGGGCTTGCGAGGGATGGACGAACTTCGGGACAAAGCCCTCGCAAGCCCGATCCTCACCCGACCGATCCCGATGACCAGCATCCCAGGACCTTCAACCAAGTCGATCGGTCCCGCGCAACCGACTGGCCCTGTGTGCGAACAGGCTATTGAAGGAGACCTCGCGACGTTGCGATCGGAGCAAAGACATGAATTGGCCAGCGTCTCTGCAGCGGCCTGCTAATCCGTCTTTTTCACGCGGTGTGTCAGGATGATCGAGAGCCAGGGCACTACCGCGTGCGCGACCTCGATCTGCAACAGCACCTCGAGGTGCAGCGCGTAGGGAAGGACAAACCGGAATCCACAGCGCGCTTCCTCCATCGTCGTCGGCATATCCCCAAGGACCGCCGCGATGACGTCCGGCCGATGGATGTCGACGGGGATGCGCTGCACCTCACTGTCGACTTCAGCGATCAGCGTCGCCTTGTCCCGGTTTGCCGCGACGATCCAGCCCGTGAACACGACCTGCCCGTCCTGGACCTCGGCCCAGACCCGATCCCGAGGCGATTCGAGATTTGCCCTTGCGAAGGAATCTGGCAGCTCGCCGTCGAGCTCGGCGATTGTACAGCCGACCTCGTATTTCTCGAATCCGCGCCCTTCCCCGAAGATCGTCGCAAACCGCTTTTGGTACTGGCCGATGAGGAGATTCTTGATGGTCTCGTCCAGGCCCGACCACTGCCCCTTAGTCTGGATCGTGTAGACCGACAGGATCTCGCGCAGGAACGCGATGCGCCCCTTGTCGGCGATGTACAGGTTCATGAGCCAGTCTGCGGCGCCCTGCTCGTCATAGAAGGATTCGGGGACGCGGCGGAGCGCGTCAGCCCGATAGAAACAGGCCGAGAAGTTCGCCGTGAGCGGGGCCCTAGCGAGCATCGGAAAGCTGATCGTCCCGGTTTGGTAGCGGCCCTGCTCCTCGTGCGGCATGAAGGATCCGTTCGCGACGTGGTGCAGCAGGACCCAGTTGAAGCACATGTCGAGCGATGGATCCGTCCGCAGCATGCGCAGCTGCAGGCCGATTTTCCGATCGGAGATCCAGTGGTCGTCCCCCTCGCAGAACGCGATGAAGCGGCCGGTGCAGGCGGCAATGCAATCGCGCATGTTCTGTAACATGCCGAGATTGCGCTCACGTGGCCGGACAATGATTCGATCCGGATGACGAAGGCGGTACTCCTCGATGATCTCCGCGGACCCGTCCGTGGACCGGTCGTCGCCGACTACGACCTGCATCCGAAACAGGCCACGCTGGCCCAGCACCCCGTCGAGGCAGCGTCGGATGGTGCCGACATGGTTGTAGGATGTGACGATCACACTGAGGGTGAGCTGATCCTCGATCCAGGTCCGCAGGGCGGTGGGATCCTGACGCGGCCAGTCGGTGGTCAGGCCCAGCTCGGTCAAGGCCGTCTCGGCGATGTCGAGGTTGTCCTCGATCAGCTGTGCGAAACGCTCCGGATCCTCCTCGTCGAGATAGGCTTCGGCCAGCCGGCGGAAGATGCGCTTCTGCGTGACTTCGTATTCTGCGGCGTAGCGGCCGCCGAAATGACCGCGTAGCTGCCGATAAAACTCGATCTCCGACTTACCGAGCCGCTTGTGCCGCGCCAGCACAGTGTCGAAGGCGGCCCACATGCCGCCCGCGTGCTTACGGTACACGCCCATGATCTGCGGCAGGAACCCGATCCGCCCGACCTCGGCGTGCATCAGGTGGATGTACCAGTCGGCCGGGATGATACCGCGGCCGATCTCGAGCTTCTCGCCGCCACGATATCGCCAGCGGTAGAACACGCTGTTCGTCTGAATGAAGTTATGGGCGACGAGGTCCGACAGGGACGGCTTCGGATTGGGGTGCTCCGGATACTGCTCCTCTACCTCCGGCATGTCTTCGTAGACGACCTTCACCGGATGGAAGCACAGGGTGTATTCCGGCCTGTGCCGCATGTAATCGAGCTGGCGCTGCAGCTTGTCGGGATCGGTCCAGTAATCGTCGCCCTCGCAGATGGCGACGTACTCGCCGGAGACGCGCC
>NZ_VRVG01000171.1:0-8495 GCF_008040085.1 Methylobacterium sp. WL7
CCCCACCAGCCGCCCCGCCGGGGTGCTGGAATTGGCGCGGGCGGCCAACGCCCCGTCCACGCCCACCGGCCTGGCGATCGCCCGGGGCGGCCGGATGTTCGTGATGATGCCGCGCTTCACCGGCTCGGAGCCGGCCACCCTCGGCGAGGTGCTCCCGGACGGCTCGGTGAAGCCCTATCCGGATGCCCGGACCAACAATCCGGACCCGAAGGACCCGCAGGCGACCCTGTTCCACGTCCCCAACGGGGTGTTCGACCGCAACGACGCGTTCTGGATCCTCGATTCCGGCCTGACCGAGGGCAAGAGCAAGCCGGTGCCGGGGGCCGCCAAGCTCCTCGAGATCGACATCACCCAGGACAAGATCCGCCGGGTGATCCCGCTCGACGCCGGCGTGGTGGCCGATTCGTCCCTGAACGACCTGCGGGTCGACGTGCGCGACGGCCGGGCGCTCGCCTACATCACCGACCAGGGCCAGGGCGGCCAGGGCGCGATCCTGGCGGTGGACCTCGCCAGCGGGCGGGTGAGCCGGCGCCTGGCCGACCACCCGAGCACGGCCACCCAGGAGGGCGTGGTCAAGGTCGTGGAGCTGCGGCCGGTGATGGAGCGGAAGGGGGATGCCCCGGCGAAGCACCCGAAGGGCGGGGCCAACGGCATCGCGATCAGCCCGGACGGCCGCCGCCTGTACTACGCGCCGCTGATGAGCCGGCGCCTCTACGCGGTGGAGACCGCGGCGCTCCTCGACCCGAACGTGTCGGACGCGGCCCTGGCCGCCACGGTGCAGGATCTCGGCGAGAAGGGCATGACCGGCGGCCTGACCACCGATTCGCAGGACCGGGTCTATCTCAGCCTGCAGGAGCACAACGCCGTCGGCCGGCGCCTGCCGGACGGGACCGTGGAGGTGCTGGCCGCCGACCCGCGCCTGATCTGGGCCGACACGTTCTGGATCACCCCGGACCGGTGGCTCTACATCTCGAGCGCCCAGGTCAACCGCCGGCCGGAATTCAACCGCGGCCAGGACCTGCAGCAGCCGCCCTACGCGATCCTCCGGATGCGCATCGACGCGGACCCGGTCCTGTAGCGCGCCGGATCGACCCATTGGGTTTGCCAGCAAGTCTCTCGAAACACTCAGCTTCTCCCCGCTTCCTTTCGGCAACGGGCTACACAGGTATGAGGCACAGGCGTTGTTGCAGACCGCGACGCGCCCCCTCTCCCGTGCGGGCGTGCGGACTCACACATTGAGTTGGGAGAACACACGGGAGACACCGCGGCTCTCCCTCCCCCGCAGAGGGGGGAGGGAGACGCGGTTGGGGTTAGCCTTGGCCCAAATCCGGCAGCGATGCGTGAACGTCGTAGCCCGCACGGGAGAGGGAACCCGCGCCTTCTGCGCCCACGGCATGATCACGGCGACGGTCGAAATCTGTGTAGCCCGTCGCCGCAGGAGGGAGCGTGTGTCGCGGCTTGAAGAGGTGCCGTGCGAACATTGTCGGCCTTGTTGGGCCAGATGGGGGCAAGCGGGATCCCGCACGCCACGATTGGCCCGGCATCGGCTAAGGGCCGCTCTCCTGTGCAGCCGATTCCGGACCGCCGTGATGGACCTCTCGCTCGATCCCGACTTCTTCGCCGTCCTCACCGGCAGCTACCGGCGGCGCCTCGGCGCGGCCTTGGTGCCGGAGGGGGCGGACGCGGCCTGGCTGTACGGGCAGGCGCCCTTCGTGGTGCTGGCCCATGACGGCGGCGCCGACCCGCGCTTCGTCTACGCCAACCGGGCCGCGCAGGCCTGCTTCGGCTACGACCGGGACGCGCTGGTCGGCCTGCCCTCGCGGCTCTCGGCCGAGGCCCCCGAGCGCGCCGAGCGGCAGCGCCTCCTCGACGCCGTCGCCCGGGACGGCTTCACCCGCGGCTACCGCGGCCTGCGGATCGCCAAGGGCGGCCGGCGCTTCTGGATCGAGCAGGCGATCGTCTGGCAGCTCGACCGCGACGGCGTAAGCGTGGGCCAGGCGGCGACGTTTTCGGAATGGCGCGACGCGTGAGGTGGGGTCAGGCGCACCCTCTCGCGTATGGGCGCGGGTGGGCGACCTGCGACGCGCGCTGGCTTCTGCTTTCGACCCATATCAGACGAGCAGCCCGTTTGCCGGTAGGACAGTCTGCATGACCGAGCATACAACCTTCCAGGTGCAGCGTGCCGACCACGTCGGCTTCGCGGTCGCCTCCCTCGATGAGGCGCTTCGGTTCTGGGTTGATGGGCTTGGCGCGCGGCTCGTGCGCACGGGCGAGATGGGGGGCGAGTTCCTCGGCCAAGTGACGGGCGCGCATGGGGCGCAGGTGCACATGGCGATCGTGTCGCTGGCAGATCAGACGATCGAACTCCTTGAGTATCAGGGCGTGGATCGGCCGAGCGCACCGGCCAAGCCGTTCGACCCGGGCTTCGCGCATCTCGCCCTCGTGGTCGATGACATCGACGCGCTTTTGGCGCGGATCGCCGCCTACGGCTGGAAGGCACAAGGCACGCCGCAGCCGATCGCGGGTGGCGCGCGGGCGGGAACGCGGGTGATCTACGTCGTGGGCCCTGACGGCGCGACGATCGAGTTCATGCAGCCGCCAACCGCTGTTCGCGACCGCTGATCCTTCTGATCGAGTGTCCGCTTTCCACCCGCTACGGACGCCAGCGAGCATCCGACCCGGCCCGCGTCGACCCAAAGATCAGGCCCGCCCCTCCTGCACCGCGTGGCAGGCGACGCCGTCGAGCAGGGCCGGCACCTCCGCGCGGCAGCGGTCGTTCGCCAGCGGGCAGCGCGGGTTGAAGGTGCAGCCCGGGGGCGGGTCGATCGGGTTCGGGATCTCGCCGGAGACCGGCACCCGGGCGCGGCCGACATGGGCGAGGTCGGGCACCGCGTCGAGCAGCATCCGCGTGTACGGGTGGCGGGGCCGCGCGAACAGATCCTTTGCGGCCGCGACCTCGACCAGGCGGCCGAGATACATCACCCCCACCCGGGTCGCCATGTGGCGGACCACGGCGAGGTTGTGGGAGATGAACAGGTAGGTCAGCCCGAGCCGGTCCTGCAGGTCGCGCATCAGGTTGAGGATCTGCGCCTGCACCGAGACGTCGAGCGCCGAGGTCGGCTCGTCGCCGACCAGGAACTCGGCCTGGCTGGCGAGCGCCCGGGCGATGGCGACCCGCTGGCGCTGGCCGCCGGAGAATTCGTGCGGGTACTTCTTGGAATCGTCCGGGTGGAGGCCGACCAGGCCGAGCAGCTCGCCGACCCGGGCGCGGATCGCCCCCTCCCCCTGGATCAGGTTGAAGGCGCGGATCGGCTCCGCGATGATCTTGCCCACGCGCCAGCGCGGGTTCATCGACGCGTAGGGGTCCTGGAAGATCATCTGGATGCGCGAGCGCAGACGCCGCCGCGCCGCCGCCTCCCGGGGATCGGTCATCGAGATCCCGGTGATCCGCACCTCGCCGGCCGAGGGCGGCAGCAGGCCGACCACCATCCGGGCCACCGTCGACTTGCCCGAGCCGGATTCGCCGACGATCGCGAAGGTCTCGCCCTTGGCGATGGTGAAGCCGACCCGGTCCACCGCCGTGAGGAACCGGCGGGGCTCGCGCTCGATCACCCGGTTGAGCCAGGGTTTCGAGACATCGAACAGGCGGCGCAGGTCGGTGACCTCGACATAGGCGCTCACGCCGCCTTCTCCGTGACGTCGTACAGGTGGCAGGCGACGCGGCTTTCGCCCACCAGGATCGGCTCCGGCCGCTCGACGCGGCAGCGGGCAAACACCTTCGGGCAGCGCGGGTTGAAGGCGCAGCCCTGCGGGATGGCGGTGAGCCGCGGCATCGAGCCGGGGATCTGGCTGAGCCGGTCGGCCTCCTGCGACAGGGTCGGGATCGCCCCCATCAGGCCGACCGCGTAGGGGTGGTGCGGCTTTGCGATCACGGCGGCGACCGGGCCGATCTCGGCGACCCGCCCGGCATACATCACCGCGACCCGGTCGGCGGCCTCGGCGATCACGCCCATGTCGTGGGTCACCAGCATCACCGCGGTGCCGTGCTCGCGGCACAGGCGCTTGAGCAGGGTGATGATCTGGGCCTGGACCGAGACGTCCAGCGCCGTGGTCGGCTCGTCGGCGATGATCAGCTCCGGCTCGGCGGCGAGCGCCAGCGCGATCACCACGCGCTGGCGCATGCCGCCCGAGAACTCGTGCGGGTAGCCGTCGATCCGCCGCTCGGGCGCCGGGATGCCGACCTCGGCGAGCAGGTCGATCGCCCGGGTGCGGGCCGCCCGGGCGGAGAGGTCGGTGTGGGCCCGCAGGGTCTCGACGATCTGGTCGCCGACCCGGAACAGCGGATCGAGGGAGGTCAGCGGGTCCTGGAAGATCATGCCGATCCGCTTGCCCCGCACCCGCCGCATCGCCTCGGGGGGCAGGTTGTCGATGCGCGCGCCGCGCAACGTGATCGCGCCGCCGCTGATCCGGCCGGGCCGGTCGATCAGCCCGATCACCGCCGAGCCGGTGACCGACTTGCCGGCCCCGGATTCGCCGACGACCCCCAGGATCTCGCCCCGGCCGATGTCGAACGAGACCCGGTCGATGGCGGTGAGCGGCCCGCGCCGCGTGTCGAACGTGACCGTGAGGTCGCGTACGGAGAGGATGGTTTCGGTCATTGCAGCTTCGGATTGAGCGCGTCGCGCAGCCAATCCCCCAGGAGGTTGATGGCGATGACGAGGCCGGCCAGCGCCAGGCCCGGGAAGGCGACGATCCACCACTCGCCGGAGAACAGGAACCGGTTGCCGGTGCGGATCAGGGTGCCCAGCGACGGCATGGTCTCGGGCAGGCCGGTGCCGAGGAACGACAGGGTCGCCTCGGTGATGATCGCCAGCGCCAGGTTGATCGTCGCGATGACGAAGACCGGCCCGGTGACGTTGGGCAGCACGTGGCGGACCAGGATCACCGGGGGCGTCAGGCCGATCAGCCGGGCGGCCTGGACGTAGTCCTTGCCCTTCTCGACCATCACGGAGGAGCGCACCGTGCGGGCGTACTGCACCCAGAACGACAGGCCGATCGAGATCACGATCAGCCCGATCAGCGGCCCGACATCCAGCGCGCCGCCAAAACTCGCCCGGGCGACGCCGTCCACCACCAGGGCGATCAGGATCGCCGGGAAGGTGAGCTGCACGTCGGCGACCCGCATGATCAGCGTGTCGAGGGCGCCACCCGCGTAGCCGGCGACCAAGCCCAGCGCGATGCCGAGCACGCCGGAGGTGATCACCCCGAGCACGCCCACGATCAGCGACAGGCGCAGGCCGTACAGCACCGCCGAGAGCACGTCCCGGCCCTGGTCGTCGGTGCCGAGGTAGAACGGCGCCTGGCCGTCCGCCTGCCAGATCGGCGGCAGGTTGGAGTTGATCAGGTCGAGCTGGGCCGGGTCGTAGGGGTTCTGGGGCGAGATCAGCGGGGCCGCCACCGCGAGCCCGACCATCACCACCGTGGCGAGCAGCGCCGCCATGGCGGTCTTCGAGCGCAGGAAGCTGGCGACCAGGTCGGAATCGCGCCAGCGCGCGAGCCGTCCAGGGGTCGCCGCCGCCAGCGGGACCGGCGGCGCGTTGCCGGCGTCGCTATCACGTCCGCTCATGCCGGCCTCACGCGGTCCGCGCGGACGACAGCCGCAGGCGCGGGTCGACCACGGTGTAGAGGATGTCGACCACGAGGTTGATGGTCACGAAGATCAGCGCGACGAGCAGCAGGTAGGCGGACATGATCGGGATATCGACGTTCTGCACGGCCTGGACGAACAGCAGGCCCATGCCGGGCCACTGGAACACCGTCTCGGTGATGATCGAGAAGGCGATGACCGAGCCGAGCTGGAGCCCCGCGATGGTGATCACCGGCACGAGGGTGTTCTTGAGGGCGTGGCGCAGGTGGACGGCCCGGGTGGAGAGGCCCCGGGCGCGGGCGAAGCGGATGTAGTCGGTGCGCAGCACCTCCAGCATCTCGGCGCGCACCAGCCGCATGATCAGCGTCATCTGGAACAGGCCGAGGGTCACCGAGGGCAGGATCAGCGCCTTGAGGCCGGACCAGGTGAGGAAGCCGGTGGTCCACCAGCCGAGCCGCACCGTGTCGCCGCGCCCGTAGGAGGGCAGCCAGCCGAGCGTCACCGAGAACAGGTAGATCAGCAGGATGCCGATCAAAAAGGTCGGCAGGCTGATGCCGACCAGCGAGACCGCCTGGAACAGCCCGGCGAGCCAGGATTCCCGGCGCAGCGCGCAGTAGACCCCCATCAGGACGCCGACCACCAGGGCGAACACCGTCGCGCAGAAGGCGAGCTCCAGGGTCGCCGGCATGCGCTCGGCCAGCAGCTGCGAGACCGGCTGGCGGAACTGGTACGAGATCCCGAGACGGCCCCGGACCACGTCGCCGGCGTAGCGGGCGAACTGCATCAGCACCGGATCGTCGAGGCCGAGGCTCTTGCGGATCTCGGCCCGCTCGGAGGCGGGGGTATCGGGCCCGACGATCTGGTTCACGGGGTCGCCCGCGAACCGGAACATCGAGAACGCGATGAGCCCGACGACCGCGAGCACCGCGGCCGCCTGGATCACCCGGCGCAGCAGGAAGGCGAGCACGCCCGGGCCCTACTGCGGATCTTTCGAGACCCAGTAGAGCAGGAGCAGGTTGTCGGCGCGCTGGGTCAGGTGAACCTTCTTGGAGACGCCCCAGGCCAGGGCCTGCTGGTGCAGCGGGATGTAGCCCCAGTCGGCGCTCAGGACGTCGAAGCCCTCCTTGATCAGGGCGTCGCGCTTGGTCTTGTCGGTCTCGCCCTCGACCTTGTCGGCGATCTCATCGATCTTCGGGTCGCAGTAGCCCGCGAGGTTCCAGCTGCCGCGTCCCGACTTGTCGCCGGGCTTCCGGCAGCCGACGATCTCGTAGAGGATGTTGTGGCTGTCGAGCGACGACGGCGTCCAGCCGAGCAGGTAGAACGAGGTGTCGTAGTTCGGGGCCAGCACCTTGGAGAAGTACTTCGCCTTCGGCTGGGCGTTCAGGTTCACCTTGACGTTGATGCGGGCGAGCATCGAGACCACCGCCTGGCAGATCGCCTCGTCGTTGACGTAGCGGTCGTTGGGGCAATCCATGGTGAGCGAGAACCCGTCCGGGTAGCCGGCCTGGGCCATCAGATCCTTGGCCTTCTTGAGGTCGGTGGCCGGGCGCTTGAACTCGGCCCCGCGGTCGTAGAGGCTCGGCGCGATCATCAGGGCGGAGGGCACGGCCTGCCCGCGCATCACGCGCTTGGCGATCGTCTCCTCGTCGATGGCGAGGTAGAACGCCTCGCGGACCTTGATGTCCTTGAACGGGTTCTTGCCCTTGACGCTCGAATCCTTCAGCTCGTCCCGGTCCTGATCCATTCCGAGGAAGATGGTGCGCAGCTCGGGGCCCGCCATCACGATGGCGGTGCCGCTGGCGTTCACCCGCTGCTGATCCTGCAACGGCACGGGATCGATCCAGTCGACCTCGCCCGAGAGCAGAGCGGCGACGCGGGTCGCCGGGTTGGCGATCGTGGTCAGCACCGCCTCGTCGAGGTTCGACTCGACCTTGCCCCAGTAGCCGGGAAACTTCTTGAACACCGTCTTCACGCCGGGCTGGTGCTCGGCGATCACGAACGGGCCGGTGCCGTTCTCGTGCAGGGTGGCGTAGCTCGGGCTGGTGGCGTTGGCCGGGGTCGGCTGCGCGGCGCCGTTCTTCTCCGACCAGCTCTTCGACATGATCAGCCAGGTCGGGAATTGGGCGAGGGCGATGGGGTTCGGCTTCTTCAGCACCATGTCGACGGTGTGGTCGTCGACCTTCACGAACTCGGCGTCGGACGGGACGTTCGTGGTGAAGTTCGAGCCCGAGGCCCGGACGCGCTGGGCGGAGAAGAGCACGTCGTCGGCGGTGAACGGCGAGCCATCGTGGAACGTGACGTTCTTGCGCAGGTGGAAGCGCCAGCGGGTCGGCTCCGGCGTCTCCCAGGATTCCGCCAGTCCGGGGGCGAATTTCAGGTTCTTGTCGAGGGTGACCAGCGACTCGTAGGCCGCCTGCTGCATACCCTCGGTGAAGCTCTCCTTGAGGGAGTAGGGATCCAGCGACTTGAGATCGCCCTGGAACGCGAAGCGGAACACGTTGGCGGCCTGCGCGGGCAGCGCCGCCAGCGCGAAGGTCGCGACCGCGCCTGCGGCCACGCCGCGGGCGAGGATCTTCAGGGTCGAACGGGACAAGCGGATCTCCGAAACCGTGGAAGTTGATGGCAGGCCGCCACCACCAGCGCAGGGGTTGAGCCTAGGCCGAGTGAAGCGCGCGGGCAAACCGCACCGGCCACACACCCACAGCAAGGTTCGGACCATCTGTATGCAAAATGCGGGGTCGAGGGGGTGGGGTGTTTCTGGATCGCGGTCAGATGGCGCGCGCCCGCCCGCCTCCCTCTGCGCTATGATGTCCACACAGCGCTGCCGGATGAGGGGCAAGGCTACCAC
>NZ_VRVG01000172.1:0-8477 GCF_008040085.1 Methylobacterium sp. WL7
CGAGGCCACCGGCGACGTCGGCGCTGCGCTGCTGGGCGTCGGTGCAGTCGTCGTGCGCCGCCTGCCAGCGCCGGCACAGCGCCCGCTCCAGGCCCATCGCGGCGATGACCTCGGCGTTGCGCCGGGCTGCCTCGGACACCGCCTGGCGCCGCCCGGCATGCGCGGAGGCCGCCCGGGTCGGCCCGCGCGTGGCCAGGTCGGTGATCAGGGTCAGCCCGGCCAGCAGCACGGCGCCGCCGACCGCGACCGCGCCGATCAGCGGGTGGAACAGGAAGCACAGCGCCACGTAGGCCGGCAGCCACGGCAGATCGAACAGCGCCGCCGGGCCGGAGCCGCTGAGGAAGGCGCGGATCTGGTCGAGGTCGCGCAGCGGCTGGGCGGCATCCTCGGGCCGGGCCCCGCGTAGCGGCGCGCGCACGCTCAACGAGAACACCCGCGCGCCGACGTCGGCGTCGAGCGCGGCGCCGATCCGGGCGAGGATGCGCGAGCGCAGGGCCTCGAGGCTGGCCTGGGCGGTGAACAGGATCAGCGCGAGCACGCACAGGCCGACCAGGGTCGGGATCGAGCGGCTCGGGATCACCCGGTCGTAGATCTCGAGCATGAAGAACGAGCCGGTCAGGGTGAGCAGGTTGACCAGCCCGCTCATCCCGGCCACCGCCGCGAATGCGCGCGTGCTGCGCCGCAAGGCGCTGGGCAGCTCACCCGTGTATTGACCCGGTCTCATGGCCTCTCCCTCGAAGCGCAAAGCTTCGACATGCCAATGCACGCCATACTTGATCAAACTCTGTAGGGCGGATGGTTAATGGATTATTGCCGGAGCGGCGGGGTCGTTTAGTTTTGATTGCGACGGCTCAACAGCTCGCAAGGGCGATTCGCCTGCTCGTGATTCAATTTCCGGGTTTGCCGTTACTTGAGGCGATCGAGTGTCGCGGCGAGGCACAGGACGCCACTGCAGCTGGCGGGGCCCTATCAGAGTACGTGTCTGCCGCTCGCCACTCCTTGAGCCGTGCCCAGAGGCGCTCGACAATGTTGCGGTTGGTGTAGATCCAGTCTGGGCAGTGCGCGGCAGCCTCGTTGCGCTTGGACGGGATGGCGAGTTCTGCTCCGGCCTCTCGAACCGGCTGCTGGAAGCAATGGCTGGCGTAGCCCCGATCAGCCCCAACCCATGGGGAATGCGCGGTAAGCGGTCGAGTAGGTGCTGCGCGTGAGGCAGTTCATGGTCCGTCCCGGTACGATCGGAAGGCGGTCGCGCTGCCTTTGCCGTTGGCGATCACGCGAGCCTTGATTCCATGGTGGGCACCTGATCGACCAGAGGCTTCACGTTCGTCTTGTTCAGCTACAGTTCGCCGCTTCTCGGTAAGCGCTGTTTTTAGGCCACGGCTTTGAAGGCTGGCATGGCTGGGTAGGCCCATGGCAGCAGGTCGTCGAGACGGCGCTGCGGGTGGCCCTCAACGATGCGGGTGATGACGTCGGTGAGATAGGCGTGCGGCTCGACGCCGACGAGCTTGCAGGTTTCGATCAGCGAGGCGATCACCGCCCAGTGTTCGCCCCCGGCGTCCGAGCCGGCGAACAATGCGTTCTTGCGGTTCAAGGCCAGGGGCCGGATCGTGCGCTCGACCACGTTGGAGTCGATCTCGACCCGGCCGTCGTCGAGGAACAGGCTCAAGCCGGCCCAGCGCGTCAGGGCGTAGCGGATCGCATCGGCGAGCTTGCTCTTGCGGCTGACGAGCCCGAGCTTCTCGCGCAGCCAGGGCTCCAGCCCGTCGATCAGCGGCCGGCTGCGCTCCTGACGCACGGCGCGCCGCTCGTCGGCCGGGCGACCACGAATGTCGGCCTCGATCCGGTAGAGCGCTGCGATGCGCGCCAGCGCCTCTGTGGCGATCGGCGAGGCGGCGGCGAGTTCGTAGAAGGCACGACGGACATGGCTCCAGCAATAGGCCAGCCGCACCGCGCCGCCCTTGGCCAGCACCTCGTAGGCCGCATAGCCGTCGACCTGGAGCACGCCCTCGAACCCGGACAGATGTGCGATCGGCCGACTCGCGGTGCGGTCGGGGGCGTAGACGTAGGCGACGCACGGCGGGTCCGATCCGCCCCAGGGCCGGTCGGCGCGGGCATAGGCCCAGAGCTGGCCCGTCTTGGTCCGGCCCCGGCCCGGATCGAGCACCGGTGCCGTGGTCTCGTCGGCAAATAGCTTGCCCGAGCGCTTCAGCGTCTCCAGCAACCGCGCGTGCACCGGCCGGAGCAGGAAGGCGGCGCGCCCGACCCAGTCGGCGAGCGTCGAGCGATCGAGGACGACGCCCTGGCGGGTGAAGATCTGCGCCTGGCGGTAGAGCGGCAGGTGGTCGGCGTATTTGGAGACAAGCACCTGCGCGACCAGCGCGTCGGTGGGCAGGCCGCCCTCGATCAACCGGGCCGGTGCCGGGGCTTGCGCAAACGCGTCCTCGCAGGCCCGGCAGGCGTAGCGCGGCCGGCGGATCACCAGCACCCGGAACTGCGCCGGCACCACGTCGAGGCGCTCGGACACGTCCTCGCCGATCCGGTGCAGTGTACCCGCGCAGCACGGGCAGGCAGTGATGTCGATGTCGACGAGGGTCTCGACCCGCGGCAGGTGGGCGGGTAGCGCGCCGCGGTTCGTCCGACGTTTGGCTCCCCGGGCAGTCTTTTTGGCCGGCTCGGTTTCCTCGGCGGCGAGGCCCGCGGCCTCGACCTGCTCGGCCTCCTCCAGCCCGAGCAGGAGTTGGTCCTCGGGCAGGCTCTCGGCCCGACGGCCGAAGCGGTGGCGCTGCATCGCCAGGATGATCTGGCGCAGCCGCTCGTTCTCGGCCTGCGCCTCGACGAGCTGCGCCCTGAGCGTCTCGGGATCGTCGGAGGAGGGTGAAGCAGGCTTGGCCACGAAGCAGATTAGAGCATATCTGCCAGTATTTTACCACTGTTCCGGAGCGATCGGGCCAGCCTTTTTGATCAGCCTGCGACCGCCGGCACGCTGACCGGACGCGCCGCATGGACGCGCTTCCAGTCCAGTCCTTCAACGAGAGCCGCGAGCTGCGCTGCGCTCAACCGGACTACGCCGTCCTCGATCTTCGGCCAGCAGAACTGACCGACCTCCAGACGCTTGGCCGCGAGGACCAGTCCGGACCCGTCCCAGACCAGAAGCTTCACCCGGTCGGCCCGTTTCGAGCGGAACACGTAGACCGTGCCGGAGAACGGATCCGCGCCCATCGCCTCGCGCACCAGAGCCGCCAGCCCGTCCATGCCCTTGCGGAAGTCCACCGGCCGGGTGGCCAGCATCACGCGCACCACCCCGGATGGCCCGATCATGCCGAGCCCTTCAGGGCCCGGATCACCGCCGCGATCTGGGCGGCGCTCGCACCCTGAGCGATGCGGACCGCGACGCCGGAGATCTCCAATTCGATCCCGGTGGTGGCCGGATCGCGCCGTCGCGCAGGTCGGGACCGCTGCGCAGGTGCAGCCAGCGGCTCGGGCGTTGGCTCCGCGACGAGAGCGGGAACGAAGCTCATCGCTGTGGAAACCTGCGCGGCCTCAAGCGCGCGCCGCGCCTCTCGGCGCCAGCCGAACACCTGTTGCGGTGTGAGCCCGTGGCGGCGGGCCACCACCGATACGACCGCGCCGGCCCGGAGCGTCTCGTCCAGGACCGCCGCCTTGGCGTCGGCCGACCAGACCCGCCGACCGCCAGCGCCGTTGATGACCTCCAGCCGCCTCGGCTCAAACCTACGCTCAAGTCCAGACACGAGCTGATCCCCACTCCACAAGGCAATGGCCATCAGCATCCAAACTCGTCACGCCTACCGAAAGGGCGGACCCAGACACCGCTTACGCTTCTCGTAGGCTCAGCCGCCTTCTGATGCGCACGCATGTTGGTGCCGTCGAGGAACACCATGCCTAGCTCAACGCCGAGCTCCTACGCGTGCATGAGAACAAGCAGATGCTCCCCCACCCTTTCGCGCGACCATTGGATGAAGATCTGCGCCGCCTGCCACTGCGGCGAGAGGCCTCGCGGGATCGCGCGCCACTTGGCGCCTTCTGATGTCGCCATAGAATAGCAGCGAGCGTGCGCCGCAGATCCCGCGGCGGTGTCTTCGCCGACAACCGCGACCAGTGGCGCGAGACCAGCCCACTTCACGTTGCTGAGCATCGTCCTTCCTGTGATCGAAGGCGAACAACGCGTGCGCTCCAAGGAAGTCGAGGCCGCGGTAGACCCTGCAGTGATTAGACCCCACTACTCTTGATCGTCTCAATGTAGGCTTCTTCGGCACGCATTTCGGCCTCGCTGCCTGTCGTCGCATCGCTAGTTTCAGCATTCGGCTCCGGCGCTTGAGGCTCGGGCAGCGTCGGCAGCGATACGTCGTTGCTGTCCAGCTCTTCCACGCGCTCTGTTCCGCTCATCCATACCTCCTGTCAGTCCGACGTGGCGAGTTCGGGCAAACAATCATAAGCCGATCGGCCTCGTTCCCTGGGGGCGCTTCTTCCGCTAATTCGAAGACTTGTCAGCCTCGCGGGGTGCCTCGCGCTACGCGCCATGGTCATTTGCACGCTGCTGTCCGAATCATCACCCACGCGGTTCGCCAATGCGCATCTATGCGAGAACACTGGCATCAGATCGCAAGCGGTCCAATTCCGTCAGATTACCGCTCACTTCCGCTGGCGGCACTTGATCCTCCGCTGCCACTACCGCTGCCGCTGCCGCTGCCTCCACTTAAGCTCGACCCAACGCTACCTGAGAGCTGGCTCGGCGAACCAAGTTGTGTCCCGTTCGGGTTGGTGTCCAGGCTCATCTCTGGTGAAACGAGCCCACCAGGTGCGGGGTTGAACGGCTGAATTGGTTCTAGGGCTGGCTTGCCGCCCGCTAATGGGATGACCACTCTATCGGTCCGGATCTGATTCTCGCACAGCCCCTGGCAAATCGGCACCATCAGATCGGTTGGCTGACAAATCGGCTTCATTACGCCTTGGACGCACGTACATCGGCACAGAGCGGATGCGGGCATCGGCAGAAGCAAAAGCGAGGCGGTGACGGCGACCATCAGTGAGCGCATAACGAACAATCCGATTGCCTGCTTAGGGCGATTGAGGCTGATACCATGCCGGCTGTCAGGAGCGGAACACCGCCTCGGTTATGCGTGATCTTTTTGCCGCACCGTTGCGGTCTAAAGCTCGGACAGCTTCATAACCGCCTTTACCAATCTTGTATCCCAAACCCCGTTGCGCATCGGCTCCGGCAGGGAAGATGTGCCACCGACCCTGCCAGGCCGAGAGCAAGATAGGCGGAGGGCTAATACCAACTCCTTAGAGCCTATTCCGGTAGGGTTTGCTGAGCGACGATGACGTCACAGGCGAAGTGGAGGAAGGCTCGGTAGGTCTCGGGCGTCTTGGACCCGCGGATGAGGATACCGCGGAAGCGGTTAAGCCAGGCATGGGCGCACTCGACGACCTAGCGCTGGGCCTTTGCCCCGCGATAGCGTCGGGCTTGGATTTCCTCGCACCGGCGGCGCGGGTGCAGGACGAAGCCACGCTCTTGGGCCCGGGCGCGGAGGGGGGCAACGTAGTCGTAGCCCTGCGCGGATGCTGGAGCGCCCACTTGATCGGCCTTGGCCGGGCGACCGGCACGGCGTCCGCGGTTTCACGCATCAGGAGGTGATCGTTGACGCAAGCCCTCGCGATGACGATGCCAATGATTCGACAGGTTCACCATAAGAGGCATGCCGGGCTGGTCAGTGAGCACCGAGCGCATGACCCCGCGCTTAACGCGGCTGGTGGGGTTGGGGCCGGTTTTCCCCCACCCCAGGGGCGCCTTGCCCATGGCGCCATCTAGGGACAGCCACCTCGTTGATTTTCTTGACCACGGCAGCGTACTTGCTCCAGGCTATCAGCAGCGTGCCAACTACGTCGTCGAGGACGATCGCCGGCAGCCTAGGCAGGCGCGCTTACTTAGCATTGAGAAAGTCGTCGTTGAAAGGCGCTTAGCGACTGTGAATAACCATCGTGCCGCCGTGAATGACAGTTGCCAAATCAAGCTAGGGACTTTGCCCATCAGCCTCGACCGTCAAGATGGCTGGGCGAACTTCGTTCACGTAACTGATCAGATTGGGGAGAATGAGCGCTCGCGTTGACTGATGCTGCAGTACCGTAGCGGCTGCCCGCCGAGGTGCCAGCTGTTCGGTTCGACTCGCCATTTTACCTCGATCTCTGGTACGAGCCTAATGCGACTCTCAAAATCACCAGGTATTGTTTCCACTCTCCTCGCGGGATGCGCGCGTTCAGCAATGTCGGCTGCTGGGACGGATTGAGCGGACCTGCCGTTGTCGGCGGGGCAGCGAGACCGGATAGGGCGGGTGCAGGCGACGGAACGTTGGCTGGGATGCGCGCCGCAACACCTGCGCAAATATGTCGTTCAAGGAGGATTCGTTTGGCCATGACAGTTGCGCTTATTTTGGTCACTTATAGTCATTGGCCACAGAAGCTTATTGATAGCGTCGAGCAATCTGGAATTAAAGTCAAATGGTACATCCATCATCATGGAACAGAAGAAAAATTTATAGAACGCCTTCGGGGTCTGGAAGGAAAAATAAATGTTTCTCTGTACTTTCATATGAAGAATCGTGGGCTTTCTCGAAGCTGGAATGACGGGTTAATTGTGGCCTATCATGAAGGTGCCGAGTACGCGTTGATTGTTAATGACGATCTACATTTCGTGGACGGCGGATTTGCGAAATTTATCGAGTTCGCGCGTTGCGTAGACAACCTTGGTATTTGCTACACGATGGGCCTGGAAATAGGCGATAGCTTGATTGCTGGATCAGTGGTTCAGCAAGGCATGGCATGTGCAATCATTACCCCAAATGCCATTGGGCAAGTTGGGTATTTTGATACCAATTTTGCGCCGGCTTACTACGAAGACATGGATTATAATTTGCGGGCCAGTCGGCTCGATGTTGTAATCGTTACACATAGAGAAACGCTGGTTGAACATGACAGATCGACCACCACAAGAACCAACCCGGTAATAAAAGAAAAAATATCAGACATTATGCACCTTAATAGGGATTATTTTGAGCGAAAATGGAACGTATTTGACAGAGATTATGGACGCTTTGGTGGGCAGATTCCCTTCAAGACTCCATTCAATGACCCGAGATTTGGGTTGCACATAGCTTGGGAGGTGCGAGATAATCCGTATCCGGGTTACGAGCAGGGATTGAATGATAAGTCGCGATAGCTTGATTTATGCTTTGAATGATATTTATCGCGTTCTTCGTCTGACGGTACTTGAATCAGCGGGTGCGTTAGCGTGCTACTGTATCTCCTCTGCTACCCAACGATCTCGAATTTGAGATTGCCCCACGCCTCCCACCTTCCCGGCTGCGTTCAAAGGGCGGCCTTCCCTCTGTCGAGGACCGAGCTGTGATGACTGGGATTCGCAATGACCCAAGTGGTAAATTTGGGGATTTGGCGCCGGTCGTCGCGTCGATAATAAGGCTCCCTCATAGGGTCTTGCGCGAGACAAATTTCGCTGATTCATTCGCTGTGGGGCGCAGAGATTGAGCCGCCGAGAGCTGATCGAACTGTTGCTACGACATCAGCGCTCGGACAAAATCTCGCGCACGTCCTCCAAGCCAACGTCGACCGACCGTAAGGAGCGCCGCGACCAGGCCAAGCCCGGCGGGGCCAAGCCCGGCGGGGCCAAGCCCGGGCACGAAGGCCACAGCCGCGTGATGAGCGAGGATCCTGACGCGGTCGTCGAGCGTCGTCCCGACCACTGCGCGTGCTGCGGCGGCGCCCTGCACGAGGATCTTTCCGCCGAGGTCGTCAGCGCCTCCGAGCGGATCGAGCTGCCAGAGGTGGCCCCGGTCGTGACGCAGCATCGCCGGTTGGCCGTGCATTGTCCAACCTGCGGGGCGCGGGTGGTCGCACCGGTGCCGGAGGCGGCACGCGGCTCCCCGTTCGGCCCGCGGCTGCATGCGGTGGCGACCTATCTCGAGACGTTTCAGGCGCTGTCCTACGAATGGCTCTAGCTGTTTGGTTGCGGAACGTCGTTGGGATGCGGCGCGTTGGGCGATCAAAGCCTATGCGTGGCGGTTTGCAGGTGTGCGCCGCCGTTCTTCCAGGAGGGCTCGCTGATGCTCGCCATCCATCCCCAAGCCCGCACCACCCCGGCTGTCCGCGCCGAGATCGCCCGCTCGTACGAGCGCTCCGGTGTGCTGGCCAAGCGCTACGGCGTGTCCACCGAGACCATCCGCAAATGGCGCAATCGCGGTCCCGATGCGTGTCAGGACCGCTCGGCTCGGCCCCACAAGCTGCCCTGGAAAGCCACCGATGAGGAGCGCGCCATCGTGTGCGCGCTCCGCCGCTCCACCGGCTTTCCTCTGGATGCACTGACCTTCATCGTCAGCCACTTCCTGCCACACCTGAACCGGGATGCGGTCTACCGCATCCTCAAGGCCGAGGGCCTGAACCGGCTG
>NZ_VRVG01000173.1:0-8350 GCF_008040085.1 Methylobacterium sp. WL7
CACGCAACCGCTTGCGGATCTCATAGACCATCACGTTGAGGAGCTTGTCGGCGCAATCGGGAGCCTCACGGTCCCCGTAAAGCGCTGACAGGATCCGGCCGCGGGTGGCGACGTGAGGGCTTGCGGCCATGATGCAGGACAGGACCGCGCTCTGACGCGGGCTCAGCTTCCAAGCCTTCGGGAAGGCCATGCGCGGGGCCAGATCCTCGCGAAGCTGCCGGACAGTCTCGCGGAGGATGTCGTTCTCTTCACGAAGGGCGGCGATGACGGCGTGGTGGTGGAAGGGCGCGTTCATGCCGACCTCCCGACCAGAGCATGCGTGACCGCCGCGAACGCCAAAGCGAGGGCCGAACAGCCAATCCACCACACGACCGCCTGCTGCTCGCTCAGACTGCCTGGCTTGGTTAAGAAGGCGCCGAGAAAGCCCATCAACGCCCCCAGGACGAACGAGCAAGCGACGCCGTAGCCGATGACGGAGACGATGCCAGATCCGCTCACGCCGCCCTCCGACGCTTCTCAGCCAGCGCGGCGCGCGCCTCAGAAATCCCGACCTCTCTGACGCGCTCGGCCTCGATCCAGGCCTCAGCTTTCGCCGTCGCGGCCTCGGCGGTCTCAGCGTAGAAGCCGACCGAGAAGCCCTCTCGCCACTTGCCCGTGGGCTTGCCGTCAGCATCCAGAGCCGCCTCTTGAGCGATGGCGCGGGCGTAGTAGGCGCGGCCAGCATCCGGCGGGTCGATGGTCGCGTAGGTGCGAACGAAAACGGCCATTAGAGTTTCCTCCTACGGTTGCCAGCAGCCCTTACGAGCGGGTCTAGAAGGACGGTGATGGCGGTGATGATGGCAGCGCCGGTGGCGGCCATGATGCCGAGGATGATGTCGGTGGCAGTCATGCTGCCGCTCCGGTGCGCTGCCAGTGATGGTAGCTCGCCTCAAGGTCGGCCCAGACGCGAGCCGCCCGCGAGCCCTCAGTGATGTCGCTACGGCTCTGCACGCCGCATTCGATGCACACGAAGAACCGAGCCCGGATCTCCGGCAGAAGTTCGGGTCGATCGTCCGGTCGATGAAGCCACCGATCCTCGTCGCGGTCCTTCAGAAAGGCGTGGAACGACGGCTGACGACACGTCAGGGCCACCTTGCTCGCCAGAGACAGCGGCTTCCGTTCTAAGGGCTCGGCAGGGGGTTGAGCTTGCGCCTTCCTGTCGTGCTCGACGGCGGCAGAGTTGGAGATCAGCGCCAGTGCGACGGGCGCGCCGGGTTTGCCGAATAGCGCGAAGGCGGCCTGCGCGTCCTTCGGCTCAATATCGACTTGCAGGCGTAGCGAGCCGTCTACGAGGGTCCGACAGCTCACGGATGAGGACAGGATTGCGGTCACGCGGCGGCCTCCTCTGCTGCCTTGGCGAGAGCCTGTTCGATCCGCTTGCGGGAAAGTTCGTCGGCGGCTTTGTAGCCAGCGCGGAACGACGGATCGGCCTTGAGCCGCCGCATCGCCTCGTCGTCGGAACAGGCGCCGATCTCGTGGAGCATATGGTCCACGGACATGGGCGGCGGCCCGGCCGGCACGTCCACGACGTTCGCCTGATCCTTGTCGTAGAGAGCTAGGCCGAACGGGTTGCCGAAGGTCATGAGCCCACGCTTCATCGCGTCAGTCTCAGCCTCCTTGACGGCGCTCTCGTAGGCTTGGCCGAGATCCTTATCGATGCCGGAGCCGTAGCCGGTGCCGTCGCGTACAATGGACCAAGCTAGATCCAACTGATTGCGCGGGCGCACTCGGATCCGGACACGGCACATGAAGGCGACGCGCCACTTGTCGCCCATCTGGCGAGGCTCGCCGCATTCGCGCAGTTCCAGCGTCTCGCGATCCCAGCCGTCGAAGCCGAAAATGCGGTTGGCTTCGGCGATGGCGTGCCAGCCCTCGACGTAGCTGAGCGAGCGACCGGCTTGGCTGCGCGCCTTGACGTGCTTGCGGTCAAGCGGCGCCTTGAGGGCGGCAACCTGTTCGGTGGTGAACGCTTCGGTGCTCATCGGGCGACGCGCTCCTCATGGTAGGTGACGCCCGGCACGGTGCGGACGCTGGCGGCGCAAAGGCTCTCCACCGCCGTCCGAAGCATGCCGGTAAGGTGGTCGGGGCGGTTTTCGGCGAACCAGTTCAGCACGGCCCGGCGGTCGGTGATCTCGGGCCGGTAGACGGTGCGCAGGGTGACGGCACGGGCGCCGCCGCGAGCTGCGGCCTTGTCCTTGTCGGCATCCTTGGCGAGGGCTTCTGCCTGCTTAGCCTCGCCGGCCAAGCGCTCGGCTTCGATACGGCCGGCGAGGTCATCGACCGGTGCAGCCTGGAATGCCGCTCTGGCACGCTCAGCGGCCTCCTCAGCGGTTTTGCGGGCTGCGATGGCCTCAGCCTGCTTCTTCGCTTCCTCGGCAGCCAGCCACGGCGCCAGAGCGCGCTTGCAGCACTCCATTGCCAGGACGGTCTTGCCCTTCACCGACTTGGTGTTGCCGATCAGGGCGCCATAGCGGGTCTGGATCTCAGCCTTGGCCGTGTCGTGAGGCTCGGCCTCTTGCTTGCGGCGCTCGTCGGCTCGCTTCTCAGCCTGCCGGAGCAGATCCAAGAGCTTGCTGACTGCAGTGGCCTCGGCCTCGGTGGTGACACCGGAGCCGTCCAGCCAGTTCTGGGCTTCCGCGAAGAGGTCGCCGATCTCCGTCGCTGACAGATCGAACGGCGTCGGCGGGTTGTTGTGGCCGATGGTGGCGAGGGCGGCGGTCATGCCGGGCACCCCGCAAGCATCGCGCGTGTCATGCCAGCGAACAGAAGCGCCAAGATTGCGCCGCAGATCCACCATTTGACGCCGCCGGCGTGCAGTGAACTGCCGGATTTCGTAGCAAGCGCGGCTCCGAAGCCTAGTACGGCCGCTAGAGCGAATGAGATGGCAGCGCCGTACCCGATTATGGCGATGATGACATTGCCCATCACGCTGCCTCGCGAACGGTTTGAAGGCCAAGGAACCGCTCCACAGCAGCGAAGCTGTCGAACCGATCGCCGCTGGGGCTCAGCGGACGCGGAAGGCCGGTGCAGGCAGCGTCAGGGAAGGCTTCCGGATCGGGGATGATGGACCATGGCTCGGCAATGAAGAGGCGGACACCCGCCGGCCACTCCAGAGCCGGTCGAGCCGGGAACAGGTTGGCGACCTTGCGATCCCCGTGGAAGATCCAGAACAGATCCTCGTGGCGCTGAACGATGCGGAAGGCGCTCATGATTGCGCCTCCGCCCGAGCGAGGGCCTTGCGCGCACGCTCAACGTTGCGGTCGAAATCGACCATGACGGTATGGGTGCCGTCGATGTCATCAATGAACCACTTAAGGGCTACCAGTAGGTCTGGCGCAGCAGCCATGAGGAGAGCATTGGCGCGGGCTTCTTCACTGCCACCGCGCCAAACGCCAAAACCGCAGTCGGCAATACCTTCACCATCGCGATCACCAATGCCGATGATCTTGGTGTTGTCAGGCGTGGTGAATACGCGCCAAGGGCCGGGAGTATGCTGAGCCATCTTACAGGCTCCCCTCGCTGGCGACGGCCGGCAGATCGGCATCGCGGATACGGCGGCCGAAGGGCTTGGCGGACGGGCATCGCTCGTTGCGGCAAGCCCGTGCCTGCATCTCAACACCCTGCGCAGGCTGGGTTGGGCGCGGCTGGTAAGCTTCGCCCCGCATGAGCGAGCACAGGGCGGTGTCGGCCTCGTACCGAGCGGCATGCATCTCGCCGAGCGTGCGGCGGATGTGAGTGTCGAGGTTC
Organism: Methylobacterium sp. WL7; assembly: GCF_008040085.1. Lineage (NCBI taxonomy): Bacteria > Pseudomonadati > Pseudomonadota > Alphaproteobacteria > Hyphomicrobiales > Methylobacteriaceae > Methylobacterium > Methylobacterium sp. WL7. Next base: position 3,787 of record NZ_VRVG01000173.1, read on the forward strand.
AGGTCAGGGAAGTCAGCGGGGGAGGCGCCTTCGTCCAGGCGAAGAGCCAAGCGAAGGACGGCGCGGTGAGCGCGGTCCAGCCGGTCAAAGGCTGCCTCGATGCTGTTCGGCGTGATGTCGTCGTTCGGAGAGAAGGGCGCGTACATAGCTTGACCCTGGCTAGCGGTTGAAAGGGGGATTGCACTGCTTGGTCAGCGGGGTTGAGGCCCGACGCTGAGGCGCGGCTTTCGCGAAGCCACGGGATTGGATCGGGCGCTTGGGGGCCGAGGCGCCGACGTGAGCGATCTCGCGGCGCTTCGCCTTGGCGATGGCCGGAACATCGGCCTTGGCTGTTTTCCCCGCGTGACAGCCTTTCTTGTGGGCCGGTGCGAGGTTGTGTTCTTCGTCGTCGCCGTACAGCGCGAGCGGGATGACGTGGTCGAGGTCCCAGGCCTCGCCCGCGGTGATCCGGCCCGAACACACGTGGCAGCGGCCATCGTGGGCGAGGAAGATCCGGAGCCGGGCCTTGGCCGACCAGCGCTTGCGAGCGACGGCCATGATCAGGCCGCCTCAGCCAGAGTGTCAGCCTGCGCCTCACGAGCCCGCGCTTCAGCCAAGGCCATGGCTGCAGCAAGCAGAGCCGCTTCAGCTTCGCGGACAGTGAGAGGGCGGGGCTCGAAAGGAGCGGGGGCCTCATACAGATCCGAGAGCGGAACCCCGATCCGATCAGCGACAGCCTGGAGGCGGCTCGCAGAGAACCTGTTGGTCCCCCGCTCACATTTCTGGACCTGCTGGAAGGTGATGCCGAGGTGACGAGCCAGATCCGACTGCGTCAGTCGGGCTTTCTCTCGAGCTGCTCGGACAAGGGCACCAATGCGCTTGTCGGCCTCGTTGACGGGCTGGCGAGCCATTAGGCGGCCTCCCCGATCTGAGCGAGCACAGCAGCTTCGTCGGCGGCGATCTCGGCTTCGATGCGCCGGGTCTCTTCAGCTTCGGCCTCGTCGGCAGCCTCTTGCGCGTCGAGCAGGTCGTGAGCGTGAAAGACCGCAGCAGCGCGGCAATCGAGGTCGTCAGCGATGATCTGACCGTCGAGGAACACGGCGTAGAAGCGGCCGGCCTGACCGACGCTGTAGGGGGCGATGTCGTTGAAGGCGCGCATCAGCAGGCCTCCCCGCCGAGAGCGACGTGACCAGCAGCCCAAGCGGCGCTGAGAAAGCCGATGACCGTGAGGCCGATGGTGATGGTGGTCGGGTCGAGGAGGATCTGGGACATCGGCGGGCGCTCCAGCGCTGCTGCGATGTCCCTATAAATACCGGCGGACCGGTAGCGGTCAAGCAGTTTTAGCGGCGTGCCGGTATTTTTCTGCTCAAAACTAGCGGCGGTATTTACAAACCTGCCGCTGAGTCGTTTCTGTTTTGTTCCCCGTTATCCACAGATCACATGCGGGAAATGCGGGCGGCGACCCGGCCGACCACCTGAACCGGCGACTCAAGGGTCAGCGTGATCGGACTGTAGCGCGTGTTGAGCGACTTGCAGACGATCCGGGGCGGCTGCGCTTCTCGATCAAGCTCGACCTGCTTGATGATGATGCCGACTCCATCAAACACGACAAAGATGCCGCCTTGCCGGACGTCGCGGTCGTCGCGGTCAACCATTACCCGGTCGCCCGATGACAGGCCTTTGGCGCTGCCATCATCCATGCTGTCGCCGCGTACCTTGATGATATCCATGCCGCCGGAACGAAGCCCAAGTTCGCTTTCTACGAATTCGGTAGGCAGGCCCCATCGTGCAACCACCTTGTCGGAAGGGTTGCCGTCTTCTTGGTGCGACTCGTCGATGATGCCGCCGCCGTAAGACGCGCCGCCGCGCACATCAATCTCCCGAACCTGGAGCATGGCCTCAATTTTTGCGGCGCGCAGCGGTCCTATGAACTTCTGCTCCAGCAGTTCGGATTTAGTCATCTTTCCAATGTCGCTGACCGATCGTAACATGCGAGCGGCGCGCATATCGTCGTCGCCTTCTTCAAGGCCGAGCAACCAATCAGGCGAGACCCCGCAGACATCGGCCAGCTCGCGCAGCTTGTCCGTCTTCATGGTTTTGCCGCTCTCCAAATCGCTCACCGAGCGCTGGGAAAGGCCGACCATGTCGGCAAGCTCGGCCTGGGACAACCGCAGGTTTTTGCGCCGGGCTCGGAGTCTGTCGCCGCGAAATGCCATGTCAGAAGGCTTAGCGGTGACGAGAAAGATTGCACCGCTGACGATTAGCGGTTGACTTTACCGGCGTACCGGTCATTTTTAGCGGCATGACCGCTAACCAGCGCGCCTTCGCCAAAGCCGTAGCGGCTGCCAAAGGGCAGCTACCGCTAGCACGTGCCATCGGCACCTCGCAATCGAACGTGTGGGAATGGCTCAATCGCAGCCCCCGTGGTGTGCCGGCTGAGTGGGTCCTGCGCGTCGAGGCCGCGACGCAGGTGCCGAGGCACATCCTCCGGCCGGATCTGTATCCGCCGCCCAGCCTAGTGGTCCCCGCCGAGCCGATGAGGGCTTCAGCATGACCGCGATACTTATGGCCCCAATAGCCTGCTCAACGGCGGTTCTATCGCTCGCCCTTCTCGGCGTTCGCCCGCTCGGCATCGTGCCGGCGATGGTCGCGGTGGTCGGCGGCTGCTGGTGGATCGCGTGAGCGGCATTGACGGCTCGGGCGCCGACCAACAGCTCGCTTGCCTCAGCCCGACCTTCTTCCTTCAGGAGCAGGATCGGCTCTTCGCCCAGATCAGCGATGTTCGCGGGCGCTTCGCCTACATTCATGAGCGGACGCATGATCGGCTGAAGGCGAAGACGACCCGGGATGCCTCGTTGTTTTATCGGGCTGGCGTCCTCATTGGCCGTAATAGCGATGGCGCCCGCGGGTTGGTCCGGTTGATCAATCGCAAGGGCGTGGATGGCGCTTACGCCTTCTATCAGGACTTCGGGGCGATCCCAGATTTCGAGGATGCTCGACCTTCGGTAAGCCAAATTGGCTTCGTTTATACGGCCAGGTTCGTCCGCTACCCGCACGTCATCAAGGTTGGCTATTCGGCCAGCCCGGTGCGTCGGATGAAAGAGCTGCAGGGCACCTTCGGCGAAGTGCTGGAGCTTGTCAGTGCTTACGTCGGCACGATGCTGGACGAAGCGCGCGACCACGTTGCGGCTAAGCATCGGTACATCGGTCGGGAGTGCATGTTCGCTCCTGATTTCGACGATGTCCGTCCTGGCCGCATCCCTCCGTTCTTGCTCGGCCCGCTCCGGCACATCGCTGAGGACTGACCCATGTCTGCTGAAGATCAGATCCGCCAGTACGCCGAGCGCATCGTGCGTCTTGAGCAGGAGCGCAAAGCGCTCGCCGAGGACATCAAGGAATGTAAGGCCGAGGCTAAGGCGGCTGGCTTCTCGCCCAAGCTGATCACGACTTGTGTACGGATCATGCTGATGGAAGCGGAGAAGCGCGCCGAGGCGCTTTCTGGCCACGAAGAACTTGACCTGTATCTGAGCGCGGTGGGCCTCGTCGCCTCCCGTGCAACGGATGGGGTCGAAGAGGTCTCGCCTGGGGCTGATGCATCGGCTCAGAGACATGCTCGCGTCATCCCCCAGGCCACTGACGCGGCACAGGGCAGAGCGACACCTGCCACTGCGCGAGTAAGCGATGTCGTCCGCGGCGACATTCTGGAAGCGCCGGCCCTGGGCAGAAGTGGTGCGACCACTGGGGAGAGGCCCAGCACATTTCCGCGCCCTAGCGCGCCCGACCTCGACCCGAGCGAACTCTTCGGGGAGCCACGCTCGCGGATCCACCCGTTGCCGGCCACGGGCCGAGAAGAAGGCCGGCACCTTCATTCGGATCGCTCGTCATGAGCATCCCGAGCCCCTTCGCCGAGCTTGAGATCTCGGCTGGCACCCTCAAGGCCACGGTCGCTCACGGGCACGTCTACTACGCCTTCCGTCGGCGTGGCGCCCGGTCTTGGGAGACCAGCCGGAAGAGCTTGGACGAGGCTCAGGCCTTCGTCGGCACCCTGGCTGATCACATCGCCAACGCGCGCTTCCTCAATCGCCTTTCGCAGGAGTCCTGAGACATGGCTGGCGGTGGCCCCATTCCTGTCCGTGAGTACGCTGAGGCTGCCGAGCTGATGCGGCATGCCGCTGAGCTTCGCGCCCGTCTTTTCCCTGCGCGTCAGGTTCAGGCGGCTGCCCTTCAGCGAACCAAGCCGGTTGCTCGGAAGCCGGTTGAGGCCCCCGCTCCGAAGCAGAGGACGGAGCCGAAGATAGAGCAGGAGGGCTTCATCCCGCCGAAGCCCGTGCGCCCGCAGGACTTTGAGGATCCGAAGTCGGTCACGATGAAGAGCCTGACGGCCATCGTCGCTGAGGTCACCGGCGTCTCTGCTCTGGAGATCACCTCGCACCGCCGCCGACCCCTTCAGGTCAAGGCTCGGCAGATCCTCTACTGGCTCGGCAAGAACTACACTGGGCTGAGCCTGCCGCAGATCGGGCATCGTGTCGGTCGTCGCGACCACACCTCCGCGCTCTGGGGCATACGCAAGGTTCAGGCGATCGCG
>NZ_VRVG01000174.1:0-8350 GCF_008040085.1 Methylobacterium sp. WL7
CCCCCAAATCACGCCAAGCCTGCCCGCGATGAAGCCGCCTTTAAATCCCGGCCGCGCCCCACCGGCCCGCGGCCGGCGCCCGCTCTCGGCCATCCGCACCATGCTGGCGAGCGAGGCCGCGGGCGGGCTGATCCTGATGGCCGCGGCGGCGCTGGCCCTCGTGGTCGCCAACGGCCCGTTCGCCGACGCCTACGCGCACGGGCTCCACGCCGCCCTCGGGCCGATGAGCGTGCAGCACTGGATCAACGACGGCCTGATGGCCGGGTTCTTCCTGCTGGTCGGGCTGGAGATCAAGCGCGAGGCGCTGGACGGGCGGCTGCGCACCTGGCCGGACCGGGTGCTGCCCGGCATCGCGGCGTTCGGCGGCATGGCGATGCCGGCCCTGGTCTACGCGGCGGCCAATCTCGGCGCCGATACCTTACGCGGCTGGGCGATCCCGGCGGCGACCGACATCGCCTTCGCGCTCGGCGTCCTGGCGCTGCTCGGCAAGCGGGTGCCGGTCTCGCTCAAGATCTTCCTGAGCGCCGTGGCCATCGTCGACGATCTCGGCGCCGTGGTGGTGATCGCGCTGTTCTACGGCTCCGGCCTCGATGCCGGGATGCTGGGACTCGCCGCCCTCGTGCTCGCCGGCCTCTACGGCCTCAACCGGGCGGGCGTGACCCGGCTGCCGGTCTACCTGCTGCTCGGCCTGGTGCTGTGGGTGCTGGTGCTGCGCTCCGGCATCCACGCCACGGTGGCCGGGGTGCTCTTGGCGTTCACGATCCCGATCCGGGTGAGCCCCGGCCGGCCGGAGGACGTCAGCTCGCCGCTGCACCGGCTGGAGCACGCCCTGGCGCCCTGGATCACCTATCTGGTGGTCCCGGTCTTCGGCTTCGCCAATGCCGGCGTCGCCCTGACCGGCCTGACGCCCGACGCCCTGCTCCAGCCGGTGACGCTCGGCATCGCCGCGGGGCTGTTCCTGGGCAAGCAGGCCGGCGTGTTCGCCAGCCTGAGGCTCGCCGTCGCGCTCGGATGGGCGCAGCGCCCGGCCGGGGCCGGCTGGGGCCAGGTCTACGGCGTCGCGGTCCTGTGCGGGATCGGCTTCACCATGAGCCTGTTCATCGGCGGCTTGGCCTTCGCGGATCCGCAGCACGAGACCGCGGTGAAGCTCGGCGTGCTCGCGGGCTCGGCCCTGTCGGGGCTCGTCGGGGCGGCAATCCTCCTGTTGGCGCGGCGCCCCGAGGCCATCCGGTAGCGGGCGCCCCGGGCTCCGTCGCGCGCGAAAATGCGCTACCCCCCGATCCATGCGGTTCTATCTCGGCCTCGCCACCACCTTCCACGATCCGGCGCTCGCCCTCCTCGGGCCCGACGGCGCCGTGCTGTTCGCCGAGGCCACGGAGCGGTTCCTCCAGGTCAAGCGCGCCCCGAACTGCGAGCCCGACATCCCGGCCCGGGTGATCGGCCTGGTGCAGGACTACGTGCCGGCCGGATCGGAGATCGTGGTCGCCTCGTCCTGGGGGCAGCAATTCGCCGACTTCCTGCGCGGACAGGCGGGGGCCGGCGCCTTCGACCTGATGGCGCTGTCCGCCCACACCACGGCGCTCAACCGCTCCTTCGTGCCCGAGCAGGCCGAGCGGGTGTTCATCGCCGACCTCCACGCCGCGCAGGCGCGGGCCGGCCACGGCACCCTGCTGGCCCTCAACCAGGAGGCGCGGATCACCGGGACGCCGCGCGCGACGATCGCAGGGCAGCGGCGCTACCCGCACCATCTCTGCCACGCCGCCTACGGGCTGTGGGGCAGCCCGTTCGAGGAGGCCACCGCCCTGGTGGTCGACGGCATGGGCGAGACCGGCGCGGCCGCGATCTACCGGCTGCAGGACGGCCGGATCACGGAGCTGCGCCGCCACCGCGGGCGCGGGTCGCTCGGCTTCCTGTACGGGCTCGTCACCGATCTCGCCGGCTTCGACCAGGTGAAGGGCGAGGAATGGAAGATCATGGGGCTCGCCCCCTACGGACGCCCCGACCCGGAGCTGGCCGCCCTGCTGGCCCGGCTCTGCACGGTCGAGGCCGGGCGCCTGCGCTTCGCCGAGGCCGACACGATCCAGGCGGTCGCCGCCGAGATCCGGGCCCGCCAGCCCGCGGACGCCCGGGAGCAGGGCTGGGCCGACCTCGCCCGCTGCGGCCAGGATTTGTTTGGGACTTTGATGGATGTGCTGGTGGCCGAGGCGGCCGCCCTCGGCCCCTCCGAGAACCTCGTGATCGCCGGGGGCTGCGGGCTCAACTCCTCCTATAACGGTCGGGTGCTCGGCCGCTCCGGCTTCGCCCGGCTGCACGTCCCCTCGGCGCCGGCCGACGACGGCAACGCCGTGGGCGCCGCCTGGCTCGCCTACGCGGAGGACCATCCGGACTGGGCCGGCCCGCCCGCCGCCTCGCGCCCGCTGACGCCCTATCTCGGCTCCCGGGTCTCGACCACCGCGATGGAGCGCTTGGCCGAGCAGGAGCCGCGGGCCACATGCGTCGGACACGCAGAGGCGACCCGGGCCGCGGCAAAAATCCTGGCCGCGGGCGGTCTCGTCGGCTGGGTGCAGGGAAGGGCGGAGTTCGGCCCCCGGGCGCTCGGCAACCGCTCGATCCTGGCCGACCCGCGGCCGGAGGGCGCCAAGGACGCGCTGAACGCCAAGGTGAAGTACCGCGAGGCGTTCCGGCCGTTCGCGCCCTCGATCCTGGCCGAGGCCGGGCCGGACTGGTTCGAGGATTACGCCGACAGCCCCTACATGGAGCGCACGCTGGTCTGGCGCGCGTCGGTCCGCGCCCGGGTGCCGGCGGTGGTCCACCAGGACGGCACCGGCCGGCTCCAGAGCGTCACGCCCGAGCGCAACCCGGCCTACGCGGCGCTGATCCGCGCCTTCGCGGACATCACCGGGGTGCCGATCCTGCTCAACACCAGCTTCAACGTGATGGGCAAGCCGATCCTCCACAGCGCGGAGGATGCGATCCTGATGTTCTACACCACCGGCCTCGACGCCCTCGTGGTCGAGGATTGGCTGGTGGTGAAATGACGAACGCCGCGCCCCCGGGGGGACGCGGCGCCGGCGAGACGATCGTAAAGAAATTACTCGCAGACTTCGACGCGGCGGTAGGTGAACTCGCCGTCGCCGAGCCATTCCTTGCGGCGCTCGTAGTGGCAGATCGGGCCGCGGCGCTCGCGCACCACGACGGTCTCGGGCTCCTCGACCAGGACCCGGCGCGGGCGGTATTCCGGCGGGGGCGGCGGGGGCTGGTTGGCGCCGTTGACCAGGGCGCCGCCGACCACACCGCCGACCACGCCGGCCGCGAGGCCGCCGAGAATCGCGCCGGTCTGGTCGCGGGCGGTGGCCGGGGCGACGGCCCCGAGCACCAGGGCGGCGGCGAGGGCTGCGGCCCCGGCGCGGATCGTCGTGAAGGAACCGTTCGTGGCCACGCGCTAACTCTCCCGTTCGTGTTGCGGATGATCCAACACCGGGACGATTAAAAATCTCCGAAGCTGCGCAATTCGATCGCGTGCCCGTTGTGGCGCCGGCGGGCCGGGCGATGGCAGCGGAGCGCCTCCGCCCGCTGCCGCCGAAACGTCACTGCACCGTCACTTCGCCTTGGCGGCGATGCCCTTCAGCCCGGCCTCGTACACGCCCGCGATGGCCTCCTGCGCCTTGGGATCGGGGGCGCCCTTGGCCTTGAAGGTGCCCGTCCAGGTCACCTTGGAGCCGCTGCCGGCCTTCGCGACCCGGAGCGTCGAATGATAGTCCGTGACGGGCAGCGGGCCTTCCAGGATCGTGTAGGTGTAGGCCATCTTCGCGTCGTCGCGGGATTCCTGCTCCTCGACGATGGTCCCGCCGCCCTTCAGGCTGAGGGTGCGGACATCCTTGTCGCCCTTCTTGGACGGGACGCACTTCTCGATCACGGGATGCCAGTCGCCGATTCCGCAGAACCCGCCGATGGTCTTCCAGACCGCCTCGGGCGACGCGGCGACGTCGACCGACTTGGTCACGTCCAGGGCCCAGGCCGGGCCCATGACGCCGACGCAGCATGCGGCTGCCAACACGATACGCTTCATCAGACGTTCCCTCGCGCTCGACGCTCACAAGGCTGGCGTCCGAGTCAGGGGCGAACCGAGTGCGCGGCCGGCACGTTGCAAGCTCGACTTTAGTCCAAGACGCGACAGACCAAGACGCGGCATCGCGCCCCGGGCCGGTCCTCAGAGCAGCCCGTCGAGCGACCCGATCACGCCCGTGGGCGCGAGATCCGCGTACTCGTCGGGCAGGCCCCGGCGGTTGACCCAGGCGGTCCGGAACCCGAACGCGTTGGCGCCCGCCACATCCCAGCGGTTGGACGAGCAGAACAGCACGTCCGCCTCCCCGACCGCGAGCCGGACCAGCGCGATCCGGTAGGCGTCCGGGTGGGTCTTGAACACCTGCGCGTCGTCCACCGAGAGCACCGCGTCGAGATGGTCGGCGAGCCCCGCCGAGGCCACGGCGCGGTCGACCATCGCGGCGTTGCCGTTGGTCAGGACCGCCGTGCGGAGGCCGCGCTTGCGCAAGGCCGCCAGCACGCCCGGCACCTCGGGGTAGGCGTCGAGGTCCCGGTAGGCGTCGAGGAGCTTCTCGCGCAATCCGGGATCCACCCCCGGATGGACCGCCAGCGCGTAGTCGAGGGCGCGCACCGTGAGGTCCCAGAAGGCGGCGTAGCGGCCCATCAGAGACAGCGTCCAGCTGTATTCGAGCTGCTTGTTGCGCCAGACCTCGGAGAGGTGCTCGGCATCCGGTCCGACCGCGTCGGCGTAGCGCTGGACCGCGGCGCTCACGTCGAACAGCGTGCCGTAGGCGTCGAACAGGACGGCCTTCACGCCCGCGAGCAGGTCCTTGGTCATGGCGTTCCTCAATGGCGCTCAGGGACGATGTGGGACTCGCGGGCGCGGCGGCGAGCCCGGCTCGATGGAACGGACGCGCTCAGGCCCGGCGCAGGCGCAGGCCGAACAGGTGCAACAGCCCCGCCAGCAGGCCGCCGTAGACGACGGCCCCGGCCAGCCCGAGCAGCGCCAGGACGGCGATCTCGCGCCCATGCGCCAGGGCCGGCACCAGCGCCTCGGCCAGCCCCTGGCCGTAGACGGCCACCCCGGCCAGCGCCAGGCAGGCGAGCCCCACGCCCAGCACCGTGAGGCCGAGGGTGCGGCCGGGCGCCGTCCAGCCGCGGCGCCTGGCCAGGACGACCAGGAGCAGCAGGTTCACCCACTGGCTGACCGCGGTGGCGAGCGCCAGGCCGGTGACGCCGTAGGGCCCGGTGAGCCAGAGCTTGAGCGCGACGTTGACCCCGATCGCGGTCAGCGACGCCCAGAGCGGGGTCTTGGTGTCCTGGCGGGCGTAGAAGCTCGCCACCGCGCTGCGCACCAGCACCACGGCGGGCAGGGCGAGCCCGTAGGCCGCCAGCACCGAGGCGGCCCGGGCGGCATCCTCGGCCCCGAAGGCGCCGCGCTGGAACAGGGCCGCCATGATCAGGCCCGGGATGGTCAGGAACGCCACCATGAACGGCGCCGACAGGGCCAGGGAGAACCCCGCCGCCCGGTTCTGCGCCGCGTGCGCGCCGGCGACGTCGCCGGAAGCGATCCGCCGGCTCATCTCCGGCAGCAGCACGGTGCCGGCCGCGATCGCGATCACCCCGAACGGCAGCTGGTAGAGCCGGTCGGCGTAGTACAGGGCCGAGACCGCGCCGGTGGGCAGCCAGCTGGCGATGATCGTGTCGGCGAAGGTGGCGATCTGGAACCCGGCCGCCCCGATCACCGCGGGCCCGAGCACCACGAAGAACCGCTTCAGCGCCGGATCGGAGCGCGGCACGGCCAGGTCCGGCATCACCCGGGCGCGGCGGCAGCCCCACCACAGCAGGCCGAACTGCAGCACCCCGGAGACCGCGACGCCCCAGGCGGCCGCGTAGGCGGCGTTGGGGAACAGGAAGCTCAGCGACAGGGCCGCCAGCATCGCGAGGTTGAGCAGCACCGGGGCGCCTGCCGCCACGGCGAAGTGCCGGTGGGCGTTGAGGATGCCCGACAGCAGCGTCACCAGGGTCATGAACAGCAGGTACGGGAAGGTGATCCGGGTCAGCGCCACCGCGAGCTGGAAGCGCTCGCCGTCCTCGGCGAATCCCGGCGCCAGGGCGTGCACCACCCAGGGCATCGCCGGCAGGGCGAGGTTGAGCAGCACGAGCTGCACGATCAGCATCAGGGTGAAGACGCGGTCGGCGAAGTGATGGGCCGCCCCGGAGGCGCCGGCCTCGGCGAGCCCGGCATAGGCCGGCACGAAGGCGGTGTTGAACGCGCCCTCGCCGAAGATCGCGCGGAAATGGTTCGGCAGCCGGAACGCGACCACGAAGGCGTCGGCCATCGGCCCCGCGCCCATCACGGCGGCCATCACCACGTCCCGGGCGAAGCCGGTGACGCGCGAGACCAGGGTCCAGCCGCCCACCGAGAGGATGGAGCGGATCATGGACGGCAAACCACCCTCCCCCCTCTGTGGGGGAGGGTGGCCACGTATTGCCTCGCGAAGACCGCAACGAGCCCCCTCTCCCGTGCGGGAGAGAGTTGGGGTGAGGGATCAGGTCTGTCCGGAGAGGTCGCACCCCTCACCCTGTCCCTCTCCCGCACGGGAGAGGGGACCCGTGCCTCGTCCGGCGATGTCTGAATCGGGTTTCCCGCAGAGCAGGAAGAGGGCGATGAGAGAGTCGTCGCGTTGGGAAGATGGGAAGGAATGGCCGGACCCTTCTGCACCGGGTCATCCGGCAACGGGCGCATCAAGAGCCGGTTTCGGCCGCTACCTCAAGGGCGCCGCGGACACGATCGGTCCGCGACGCCGGCTCATGGATACCGGATCAGGCGGTCGCCTCGCCGTGCAGCTTCTCGACGTACTCCCAGTTCACCAGGTTCTCGATGAACGCCTTGAGGTAGTCGGGCCGGCGGTTGCGGTAATCGATGTAGTAGGAGTGCTCCCACACGTCGACGCCCAGGATCGGCTTGGCGCCGTGGACCAGCGGGTTCTCGCCGTTGGGGGTCTTCAGGATCGCGAGCTTGCCGTCCTTGACGGCGAGCCAGGCCCAGCCCGAGCCGAACTGGCTGACGCCCGCCTGGATGAAGTCCGCCTTGAACTTCTCGGCCCCGCCCAGGTCCTCGTCGATCTTCTTGGCGATCGCGCCGGGGATCGCGCCGCCGCCATTGGGCTTCATCCAGTTCCAGAAATGGAGGTGGTTGAAGTGCTGGCCGGCGTTGTTGAAGAGCGGCTGGTTGGTGTTGTAGGCGGCCTTGACGATCTCCTCGACGCTCTTGCCCTGGAGATCCGTGCCCTCGAGCAGCTTGTTGCCGGTATCGACGTAGGCCTTGTGGTGCTTGTCGTGGTGAAACTCGAGGGTTTCCTTCGACATGTACGGCCCGAGCGCGTCGTAGGCGTAGGGCAGTTCCGGCAGCGTGAAGGTCATAGGGTCTGTCTCCGCTTGAGGCACGATGCGGAAACGCCGGGTACGGCGTTCCGCGCTTAACCGTGCGATAACAAGAAGCTGGGGCCGGCCGTGTTTCACGGGAAACAGCGGCCCGCGCCAGCCATGGGCGGCCTCGTCCCCGGCGGGGGCTTCCGGGTCACGGTCAGTAGGTAAGTCGGTGCCCGCGCGACGGCAACGCCGTTGCGGCCAGGCTTGACGCGAAGTTCCGGCGGATGCGCGTGCCGCCGGCGCGGACGTCCCGCCCGAGAACCGGTATCCCGGGCAATCTCGCCATCGGGTTTTGCAATATGACCGCAAGGCCTTACTGTGCGCCACGCCGTAAGCGTCGGCGGTTAGCCGGCCCATCTCTAGAGAGTAACATGATCGCTGCGCTGTTCGCGCTCGCCGCCGCCATGGCCATCGGGGGCTGCGCCGCCGTGATCCAGGGCTTTCCCTATGTGCGTCTGGAGAGCGGCCTCGCGATGGTGATCGCGGGATCGGTCGCGGCCTCGTCGGGCGCCGTGCTGTTCGGGATCGGCGTGCTCGCCCTGGTGTTCCGGCGGCTGGAGCGGACGATCGGACTGCGCCCGGCGCTGAGTTCGGCCCCATCCGGCCCCGTCGTCGAGGGCGCGCCGCGTCTGCCGCCGGTGCTGCCGGCCGCCCCCGCCTTCATCGTGCCCCCGATCGTCGAGCCGGCCTTCGATCCCGAGCGGCCGCGGATCGAGCCCAGCCTGCGCCTGTCCGAGGACAGGTCCTCCGCGCCGGCCGAAGCCCCCGGAAGCGCGGAGCCGCAGCGGCCGGCCGCCGGCGCATATAAAACAAAGAAGCTCCCCCCCGACGCGGAGGGGGTGGACAAGGAGGTGGCCGTGTCAATTAAAAA
>NZ_VRVG01000175.1:0-8210 GCF_008040085.1 Methylobacterium sp. WL7
GGGCTGGGCCGTGACGATTTCCAGGTCGATGCGAAGAGCCTGCGGGAAGGCTTGATGAACAACGGCTATATCGAGTTGCCCGTCACAGGCGCCCACGCATCCGCGGTCTCCCGTCCACCTCCCATCCGCCGAGACCGGCTTCGAGACGTCCTCCAGCGACTTGCCCTCCGCGGCCGTACCCCAGACGCCGCCGACGACCGCGGCGATCAGCATCAGCGCGGCGCCGATCCCGTAGCCGAACAGCACCCAGTCGCGGGAGCCGGTCTCGACCAGGCTGCCGAACAGCAACGGGCCCGAGACGCCGCCGATGCCGGTGCCGACCGCGTAGAAGGCCGCGATGGCCAGCGCCCGGATCTCCAGCGGGAAGGTCTCGGAGACGGTCAGGTAGGCCGAACTCGCCGCGGCGGACGCGAAGAAGAACACCACCATCCAGGCCGCGGTCTGTCCCACCGGACCGACCACGTCGAGCCGGAACAGCAGGCCCACGGCCACCAGCAGCACCGCCGAGATGCCGTAGGTGAACGCGATCATCTGGCGCCGGCCGATCGTGTCGAACAGCCGCCCGAGGAGCAGCGGGCCGAGGAACGAGCCGAGCGCGAAGGGCAACAGGTACCAGCCGACGCTGTTGCCCGGCACGCCGTAGAACCGCTCCAGCACCAGGGCGTAGGTGAAGAACAGCGCGTTGTAGAAGAACGCCTGCGCGACCATCAGGGCGAGGCCGACCATCGTGGCCAGCCGGTTCGTGACGAACAGGGCCCGGAACACCTCCGACAGGGGGGTGTGGTCGCGGGTCCGGACCTTCATGCGCTTGCTCTCGTCCACCGGCGGCAGGGTGACGCCCTCGTCGGTGAAGCGCTTCTCGATCCCGGTGACGACCCGGTCTGCTTCCGCCGCGTAGCCGTGGGTGGCGAGCCAGCGCGGGCTCTCGGGGATCCAAGTGCGCAGCAGCAGGATCACCAGGCCGATGGCGCCGCCGGTGAAGAAGGCGACGCGCCAGCCCCAGGCCGGATCGATCACCTCGGGCCGCAGCAGCACGATCGACATGAACGAGCCGAGCGCGGCGCCGATCCAGAACGAGCCGTTGATGACCAGGTTGGTCCAGCCGCGGACCCGGGCCGGGACCAGTTCCTGGATGGTCGAGTTGATCGCCGTGTACTCGCCGCCGATGCCCGCGCCGGTGAAGAAGCGGAAGACGCAGAAGCTGGCGACGTTCCAGGACAGCCCCGTGGCCGCGGTGGCGACCAGGTAGAGGGCCAGGGTGATGAAGAACAGCTTCTTGCGGCCGATCCGGTCGGTCAGCCAGCCGAAGCCGAGCGCGCCGGTCACGGCACCGATGAGGTAGCAGGAGGCTGCCAGGCCGACGTCGAACTCCGAGAACGACATCGGCGGCTGGCGCAGGGCGCCCACCAGGGATCCGGCCAGCGTGACCTCGAGCCCGTCGAGGACCCAGGTGATGCCGAGCGCCACGATGACCAGCACGTGGAAGCGACCCCATGGCAGCCGGTCCAGGCGCGCGGAGATGTCGGTGTCGATGACGCGTCCGATCTCCGCGCGCTCGGGTGTCCCGGCGCCCCCCTCAACCTTGCTCGCCATGCTCGCGCGTCCTCCCGATGGGTCTGTTTACCGTGCCTCAAGACCCGGTGTTTACCGCGACTCGACGCAGGTGTTGGGAACAGGTTGGGAATCGATTCGGTTCGATCCCGTCTTCACGCGTGATGGGCACAGCTGGCGTGTCCACGCGGGTTCCCTGTCATGTTCGCTCCGTCGCCTCACTCCCGGCCCTTGCGCCGGTCCCGTTACGGCCTGCTCGCCGTCGTGACCCTGGCCGGGCTCGCCACCGTGCCCACGGAGGGCGCGGACCGCCATCTCGAGCGGCCGAAGCCGCGGGTCCAGATGGCGGCGGCCGAGCGGTGGCGGTTGCGGCCCACCGAGGTCGCGGTGCCGATCACCACCGGCAGCCTGCGCAAGCGCATCGCGACCGCGATCCCCGAGGACCGCCGCAGCGTCCGCCTGGTCTACCCGGCGCTGATCGAGGCCCGCTGAAAGCAAGGCGCCGCCGGGCTTGGCGATCGCGATCCGGCCAGGCACAGCGGCTGCATTGGCCGGATCGGGCATGAGCCGCAGCGTGGACGGAGTTCGGATATGGCGGAGGTTGTCGCGCTGGTCGGCTGCAAGGGGCCCGACCAGGAGGCGGAGTACCTGCAGGTCCTGTCGGCCGCGATGCCGGGTGAGCGGCTGGTTCCGTTCCGGCTGATGGTGGAGGCCGAGCGTGCGGCCGCGCGGGTCGCCATCGTGGCCAACCCCGATCCCGCGGAGATCGCCGCCTTGCCGGGCCTAGTCTGGGTGCAGAGCCTGTGGGCCGGCGTGGAGAAGCTCGTCGGTGCCTTCGACCGGCCGCTCCCGATCGTCCGGTTGGTGGATCGCGAGATGGCCCGGGCCATGGCGGAGGCGGTGCTGGCCTGGTCCCACTATCTCCAGCGCGACATGCCCGCCTACGCGCGCCAGCAGCGCGAGCGGGTCTGGCGCCCGCATCCCTACCGCAAGCCCGCCGACACGGTTGTCGGCCTGCTCGGCCTCGGTGAGCTCGGCACCGCGGCGGCCGGGCGGCTCGTCGGCGCGGGGTTCCTCGTCACCGGCTGGGGCCGGACGCCGAAGACCGTCCCGGGCATCGCCACGTTCCACGGTGCGGACGGCCTCGGGGCGATGCTCGGCGGCTGCGACATCCTCGTCTGCCTGGTGCCGCTGACGCCGGAGACGCGCGGCCTGGTGAACGCGGCGCGGCTCGCGGCGCTCAAGCCCGGGGCGGCGCTGATCAACTTCGCCCGTGGTCCGATCGTGGTGACCGACGACCTGATCGCCGCCCTCGATTCCGGTCACCTGTCGCACGCGGTGCTCGACGTATTCGACACCGAGCCTCTGCCGGCCGGATCCCCGCTCTGGACCCATCTGGGCGTGACCGTGCTGCCGCACATCTCCGGCCCCACCGACATGGACTCGGCGGCCACCACGGTGGCGGCCAACCTGCGGGAATACCGCAGCACCGGTCAGCCGCCGCAGGGCGTCGATGCCGGGCGGGGGTACTAATCCGTCTACGCCGCCGAGGCGACCGCCGGTGAGATCCGCTTGCGTGCCTTCGCGTCGGTGGTGCCCAGGAAGGCCTGGGCCTCTTCCTTGCGCTCGAACACGTGGGGGGCGACGCCGCGCCGGGTCAGCGCCTCCTCCATCTTCAGGCGCAGGAACGCGCTCGTGACGTAGCGGGTCGTGGTCGCGTAGTAGTTCGCCTGGAGATACTGGATCATCCCGGCATAGTCGTCGATCAGATTCTCGTTGAGACGGAAGCCGTCGTGGTTGATCACGGCGTTGACCCGCTGGCCGGCCTTGCGGCAGGCCCCGACGATGCTCATCCGGAGCTCGTCCATGTCGCTCTTCACCCGGCAGTACCAGCCTTCCAGGTTGATGAAGAGGATGTTGCGCTCGCCGTCGTAGCTGATGCGCGAGGACAGATCGAGGTTGAGCAGGTCGGAAAGCAACTCCATCGGTTCGTCGCGGAAGATGCGCGGGTCCATGAGCACAGGATTGCGCACCACCGGCTTGAAATCCATGTGGGCGAGGATGTCGCGCTCGATGTCGATGCCGGGCGCGACCTCGATCAGCTCCAGGCCGTCGGCGGTCAGCTGGAACACGCAGCGCTCGGTGACGTAGAGGACCGGCTGCGAGCGTTCCACCGCGTAGGGGCCCGAGAAGGTGTTCTGCTGGACCCGGGTGACGAACTTGCGCGCCCGGCCCTCGCTGACGATCCGCACGACGCCATCGTCCACGGCGATCTCCAGCCCGCCCGCCGTGAAGGTGCCGGCGAATACCACCGTGCGGGCGTTCTGCGAGATGTTGATGAAGCCGCCACAGCCGTTGAGCTTGCCGCCGAACTTCGAGGTGTTGACGTTCCCGGCCTCGTCGCACTCGGCCATGCCGAGGCAGGTCATGTCGAGGCCGCCGCCGTCGTAGAAGTCGAACATCTGGTTCTGGTCGATGATGCAGTCGGCGTTGGTGGCAGCCCCGAAGCTCGAGCCCGAGGCCAGCACCCCGCCGACCGCCCCGGCCTCGGTGGTCAGGGTGATGTAGGGGGTGATCTTCTCCTCGTTGGCCACCGACGAGATGCCCTCCGGCGCGCCGACCCCGAGATTGACGACGCCGTTCGGCGGAAGCTCGAAGGCGGCCCGGCGGGCGATGATCTTGCGCTCGTTGAGCGGCATCCGCTTGATGCCGGTGACCGGCACGCGGATCTCCCCGGCGAGCGCGGCATCGTGCATGACGCCGTAGTTCATGCGGTGCATCTCGGGCTCGGCCACCACCACGCAGTCGACCAGGATGCCGGGCACGCGCACGTCCTTGGGCAGCAGGTAGCCGTCCTCGACGATCCGTTCGACCTGGGCGATGACGATGCCGCCGTTGTTGCGCGCCGCCATGGCCTGAGCCAGGCAATCCAGCGTCAACGCCTCCTTCTCGTAGGAGAGGTTGCCCGACGGATCGGCCGAGGTGGCGCGGATGAAGGCCACGTCGATCTTGGTGGCGGTGTAGAACAGCCACTCCTCGCCATCGACCTCGACCAGCTTGACGATGTCCTCCGTGGTCAGGGTGTTGACCTTGGCGCCGCCGTGGCGGGGGTCGACGTAGGTCTGCAGGCCGACCTTCGAGAACAGGCCGGGTTGGCCCGCGGCGCAGGCCCGGTAGAGCTGCGAGATCACCCCCTGGGGCAGGTTGTAGCCGCGGATCAGGTTGTTCTGCGCGGCCTGCGCGACCTTGGGCATCCGGCCGAAATTGGCGGCGATGACCCGCGAGAGCAGGCCGTCATGGTGCAGGCGCCCGGTGCCGAGGCCTTTGCTGTCGCCCGCGCCCGCGGTCATGATCAGGGTCAGGCCCCGGGGCGAGCCGGTCTCGACGAAGCGCTTCTCCAGCGCGGCGTGCAGCGCCTCCGGGATGCAGCTCTGGACGAAGCCCGTGGTGGTCACGACGTCGTTCACGCGGATCAGCGCGATCGCCTCGTCCGCCGTGATGACCTTGTTCTTCCTCATGAAGCCCACGATCCTCCCTCCGGCCCGGATGTCCGGACGGCCCTGCAGCCATCCGTCCCCAGGTCTGTTGCCGGCCGTTCGTGCGCAGCCTTCAGGCTTCCGGCGCACGGTCGACCAAATTTCTGACCGTCAGCACTGTTGCGCCGCATCAAAGATTTGCGGCATTGCAGTAATTGCAGGTCCGTTAGATCATGTTACCGCATTATGAGCCGGACGTGCTGCTGAAAAAGTCTTTGGCGTAAGGTCAGAAAAATTGTGCGATCGCGCTACCCGCCATGGCGGGGTGATGCTTTTGGGTTCCTGACGAGCCCGTCAGACCGGAATTTCCCTCCTCGGCCCCGGCCTGAGATGCGCGCGATGACGGCGCAGCCCTATCGGCCGAGCGATGCGGCCCCACTCGCTGCACTCAACACGGCTTTCACGGTCGCGGTCGCCACGTCGCTGTCGATCCCCACACCGAACACCGGGCTGCCGTCGGCGAGGTTGCATTCGAGATAGGCGGCCGCCTGGGCATCCGACCCGCGCCGGAGCGCATGCTCCGAATAATCCACCACCGAGAGGGCGATCCCGAATGCGTCGTCCAGGGCGGCGAGCAGAGCCGAGATCAGGCCGTTGCCACGCCCGGACACCGAGACGTCCTGCCCGCGATGGCGAATCCGGCCGGTGAAGATCCGCTCGGAACCCGCCTGTCGGCGCAGGCCGCCCCCGTCGTCGACCAGCGCGAAGATCGTCGTGTCGTCGACGTGATAGGCTTGCTTGAAGGCTCTCGCGATGTCGGTGGCCGATAGTTCCCGGCTGGTCCGATCGGCCAGGACCTGCACGCGCCGGCTCAGGTCGAACTGCAAGGCCCGGGGCAGCTTCAGCCCCAGATCCTGCTCGATCACCCAGGCGACGCCGCCCTTGCCGGACTGGCTGTTGACCCGGATCACGGCCTCGTAGCTCTCGCCGAGATCGGCGGGGTCGATCGGCAGGTAGAGCATCTCCCAGACGCCGTCGTTGCGACGCGCATGGGCGGCGAACCCCTTCCGGATCGCATCCTGATGCGAGCCCGAGAAGGCGGTGTGGACCAGTTCGCCCGCATAGGGGTGGCGCGGATGCACCGGCAGGCCGTTGCAATACGTGACGGTGTTGACGACTTCGCGGATCGCCGGGAAGCGCAGCCTGGGGTCGATCCCCTGCGTGTACAGGTTCAGGGCGAGCGTCACGAGGTCGACATTGCCGGTGCGCTCGCCGTTGCCGAACAGGCAGCCCTCGACCCGGTCGGCGCCGGCCAGCAGCGCCTGCTCGGCCGAGGCCACGGCGGTGCCGCGATCGTTGTGCGGATGCACGCTGATGATCACGGCGTCCCGCCGGGAGATGTTGCGGCAGAACCACTCGATCTGGTCGGCATAGACGTTCGGCATCGCCACCTCGACCGTCGTCGGCAGGTTGAGGATCGCCGGGCGCTCCGGCGTCGGCTGCCAGACATCGAGCACGCGCTCGCAGATCTCGAGGGCGAAATCCGGCTCCGTGAAGCAGAAGGTTTCCGGCGAGTACTCGAAGGTCCAGCGCGTGCCGGGCCGCTTCACGCTCTCCTCCAGCATCGCGGTCACGCCGGACACGGCGAGGGCGACGATCTCGTGCCGCTCCATGCCGAACACGACCCGCCGGAACAGCGGCGCCGTCGCGTTGTAGAGATGCACGATCGCTTGGCGGGCGCCGTCCAGCGACGCGAAGGTGCGGGCGATCAGGTCGGCCCGCGCCTGCGTCAGCACCTGGATCGTCACGTCCTCGGGGATGCGGTCCCCGTCGATCAGCATCCGGACGAAATCGAAGTCGGTCTGCGAGGCCGACGGAAAGGCGACCTCGATCTCCTTGAAGCCGATGCCGAGCAGCATGTCGTAGAAGCGCAGCTTGCGGGCCACATCCATCGGGTCGGCCAGCGCCTGGTTGCCGTCGCGCAGATCGGTCGACAGCCAACGCGGCGCGGTCGCGAGGCGCTTCGACGGCCAAGTGCGGTCCGATACATCGATCGGGGAGACGAACGGACGGTATTTGGTGGCGGGGTTGGTCAGCATGACGGGATCGGCCGTGAGATCGATGGCTCGGGACGGCAGCCCGGAAGGCGCCGGCTGCCGCTCGGCCGCGATGTGCGGCGACGGTCCCGATGCGGAGAGCCAGCTCTAGGGTGTGAACCGCACCAAGCTCTTGCGAGCTCTGTGATTTTGTGATTCAGGGCCGCCGCGTGCAGCACGGAGGCGGCGATGGCGGAGCTGTTCTGGCTCTCGGATGCGCAGTGGGCGGTGATCGAACCGTTCATGCCGAAGGATCAACCCGGACCGGCGCGCAAGGACGACCGGCAGATCATCTCCGGCATCCTGCACGTGCTCACCTCCGGCTGCCGCTGGCGCGACTGCCCGGCCGCGTACGGCCCGCGCACCACCGTCTACAACCGCTTCAACAGGTGGTCACGGCGCGGCTTCTGGAAGGCCATGCTGGCGGCGATGGCCCAAGCCGGATGGTCGGGCGAGGCGACGGCCATCGACAGCACCTACGTGCGGGCGCACCGTTCGGCCCACGGCGGTAAAGGGGGGCGCGTGCGCAAGCCATCGGCCCGTCGCGCGGCGGCCAGACGACCAAGATCCACGCCCTCACCGACGTCCTCGGCCGGCCCGGCGTCCTCCTGCTGACGCCCGGCAACGCCAGCGATGTCACCACAGCTCCAGCCGTGCTGGCCGACACGCCCGGCCGGATCCACCGCTTGGCCGCCGACAAGGGTTACGACGCCGATTGGCTGCGCGCTGACCTGCGCGCGAAGGGCATCACGCCGATCATCCCGGGCAAGCGCGGTCGGAAGAAGAGGATCCGCCACGACAAGCGCCGCTACCGCGAACGCTGGCGGATCGAGGCGACCTTCAACCGCCTCAAGGATTTCCGCCGCATCGCCACACGATACGACAAGCTCGCCCGTAACTACGCCTCAGCCCTCGCTCTCGCCGCCGTCATCGCGTTCTGGTGCTGATCGAGTCCAGACCCTAGCACTACTTTGGCATTTTGACTTCAGGGTGGCAGATTGAGAACGGCGTCACAGTGCGGGCATCGCCGCGGTGGTGGCTGACTGAGGTGATCCAGGATGGCTTGGCGGATCGCCGGCATCGAGGG
>NZ_VRVG01000176.1:0-8103 GCF_008040085.1 Methylobacterium sp. WL7
TGCCCGACATCCACGCCGCCGCACCGAAGGGCATGACGATCACGCCGCTGTTCGATCAGTCGGTCTTTGTCTCGGACGCCATCTCCGACGTGGTGCGCGAGGCGGTGATCGCGGCCGGGCTCACCGGAGCGATCTTCCCCTTCGTCGGGCAGGACTATTTCCCGCAGATCGAGTCCAGCCAGATGACGCTGCACATCCGCACCCGCCCGGGTCAGCGGATCGAGCAGGCGGAGAAGCGGTTCGCGCAGGTCGAGGACGTTGTCCGGCAGGTCGTCCCGAAGGACGAGCTCGGACTCATACTGGACAATATCGGTCTGCCGGCCTCGAACTACAATTTCGCATTCATGGATGCATCGTTCGTCGCCTACAATGACGGCCAGATGCTGATCAACCTGAAGGGCGAGCACAAGCCGATCTCGTTCTACGAGGCACGCCTGCGCAAGGTCCTGCGTGACGCCTTCCCGGACGACGTCTTCTATCTTCAGCCCTCCGATATCATCACGCAGATCCTCAATTTCGGCACGATCGCCCAGATCGACGTGCAGGTGTCGGGACGCCACGACGCCGACGATCTCGCCGTCGCGCGCGATCTCGTGCGCAAGATCTCGGCCGTCCGCGGGGCGGTCGACGTCCACCTCCACCAGATCGTCGATGCGCCGCAGATGTCAGTGAACGTCGATCGCAGGCTCGCCTCGGAGATGGGCGTCAGCGAACAGTCGATCGCGCAGAACATGAACGTCTCGCTGTCGGGCTCCTTCCAGGTCAGCCCGAACTTCTGGGCCGATCCGAAGTCTGGGATGCCTTACCAGCTCTGGGTCCAGACGCCGGAATGGCGCAATGCCGACATCGACCAGCTGATGAACACGCCGGTCTCGGTCCATGCCACCGGCCATGACAGGCCGGGCATTCCAATCCTGCTGTCGAACATCGCCACGATGCAGCGGCAGCCGGAGCAGACGGTGATCAATCACGTCAACCAGCAGCCGACCTTCGACATCCTCGCCAACGTCCAGAACGCCGATCTCGGCAGCGTCCGCAACGCCGTGGACGGGATCGTCGCCGACGCGCAGGCCAAGCTGCCGGCCCCGGACAAGATCCTGGTTCGCGGCCAGATCGAGAGTATGGAGAGCGCCTTCACCCGGATCGAGATCGGGCTCGGGATCGCGCTGGTGGCGGTCTACCTGCTGCTCGTCCTGAACTATCAGACCTGGGTCGATCCCTTCGTGGTCATCGCCGCGCTGCCGCTCGCGTTTTGCGGCATCGTGATGAGCCTGTTCATCACCGGCACCGCCTTCTCGATCCCAGCGCTCTTCGGGGCGATCATGTCGGTCGGCGTGGCGAGCGCGAACTCGATCCTGCTCGTCACCTTCGCCAAGGAGCACCGGGAGGCCACGGGCTGCTCGGCGCGTGAGGCCGCCCTGATGGCCGGCCACACACGGCTGCGGCCGGTGCTGATGACCGCCTCGGCGATGTTTCTCGGCTTGATCCCGATGGCGATCGGGTCGGGCGAAGGCGCCGAGCAGAACGCTGCCCTCGCCCGGGCGGTCATGGGCGGGATCGGCATGGGTACGCTCTCGACGCTGCTCTTCGTCCCGCTCCTCTACACCCTGCTCCGACACAGCCCGATCAAGCCCCTCGAGGATTATTGATGCGCCTAGATCCCGACGCTCACGCGTTCGACGCCCACGAAGCCACGGAGCAGGCGCATCACCACGCCGTCGAGATTGATCCCCTGCGGCAGGACGGGGCAGGGGAGACGCTGGCGCATGCCGACCTGCCGCCCCCGCGCAAGCGGCCCTTCCTGGTAGCCGCCCTGGCGCTCGGAAGCGCTCTCGGCCTCGGTGGCTGGCACCATTGGCAGACCTATCAGGCCTCGCTGGTGACGCAGGCTGAGACAGCCGACTTCATCCCGACGGTGCGCACCCTGTCGGCCACAGAGGACGATCGGCCGATGATGCTGACCCTGCCGGGCCAGACCGAGGCCTTCGACCATGCCGACATCTTCGCCCGCGCCACCGGCTACATCGCCGAGCGCCGGGTGGATATCGGCTCGCGGGTGAAGAAGGGCGAGCTGCTCGTGCGCATCGCCGCCCCCGACCTCGACCAGCAGGCGCGCCAGGCCGAGGCCCAGCTCGGCCAATTCCAGGCCCAACTCGCCGTCGCCCGCGCCGATGTCGAGCAGGCTAAGGCCAACGTTACGCTGGCCAACGCCACCGATGCCCGGACCTCGACGCTGGCCGGACAGGGCTGGGCCTCCAAGCAGAACGCCGATCAGACCCGGGCCGGCATGCTGACGGCCACAGCGGCCCTCACCGCTGCCGACGCGAAGGTGAAGGTTGCCGAGGCGAACATCACGGCGCAGCAGGCCACAGTGGACCGGTTGCGGACGCTGACCACATTCGAGAACGTGGTCGCGCCGTTCGACGGTGTCGTGACCGCCCGCATGGTCGATGTCGGCGACCTCGTGCACGCAGATTCCGGCGGGGGGACGCCGCTCTTCTCCATCGATAGTACGGATGTCCTGCGCGTCTCGGTCCAGGTGCCGCAATCGGCGGCGGTGCGCATCCATGACGGCGTCCAGGCTCGGGTGCGCATCGCGCAGATGCCGGATCGCGTGTTCGACGGGACGGTCTCGCGCAGCTCGGTCGCCCTGCGCTCCTCCGTGCGGACCCTCGACACAGAGGTCGACGTGAAGAATCCCGATGGGATCCTGCGTCCCGGCCTCTACGTCGCCGTGACCTTCGCGGTGCCGCGCACGCATCCCCGCGTGACCGTGCCGTCCGAGGCGCTGATCTTCGATGCGACAGGGACGCGCGTCGCGGTGGTGCAGCCCGACGACACGGTGCGGCTCCGCCCGATCACGATTGCACGCGATCTCGGCACCCGACTGGAGCTGCGCACGGGGCTGAAGAGTGGCGACACGGTCGTCCTCAACCCCCCGGCGACCCTCCAGGACGGTGCTCGGGTCGTTCCGAAGGGCGATTCCGTCTCGAAGGCGCCGACCGCCAAGCTCTCCGAGTGGGCCAGTGCGGAGTGAGGAGCATGAGCCAGCCCAATCACGATCTCGTAAGCTTTGCCGGCCAAATGACGCATTCCACCAACGGAGACCGACCGCCATTTGACAGCGCGCCCGGAGAGGATAATCCCGGCTCCCCTGCAAAGCCGCAGGAGACCAAATCGGACAACCGGATACAAAATAAGAAGGAAAAAAGAATGCCCAGTGTATTGGTCGTCGAGGATGATCGCCGCGTTGCCGCCGAGATCGGTTCGGCGCTGACGGAATACGGCTTTCAGGTGGACGAGGCGCCGAGCGGGACAACCGGTCTGCGGAAGGCGCTGGAAGGTAACTTTGATGTGATCGTCCTCGATCGCATGCTGCCGGAGATCGACGGCCTGTCGCTGCTCACCAAGCTGCGCGCCGCCAAGGTCTCGACGCCCGTGCTGATCCTCAGCGCACTCTCGGCCGTCAACGAACGCGTCGATGGCCTGCGCGCCGGCGGCGACGACTACCTCGCCAAGCCGTTCGAGTTCATCGAGCTGACCGCCCGGGTCGACGCGCTGGCCCGCCGCAAGATGGCCGCCGAGACGATTAACGAATTGGTGGTCGGCGACCTGCGCCTCGACTTGATCGAGCGGGTCCTGCACTGCGCCGGTCGCGAAGTCGAGTTGCTGCCCAAGGAGTTCGCGATCATCGAGTTCCTGATGCAGAACGCCGGCGTGCTAGTGAGCCGCAAGATGATCTTCGAGTCGGTCTGGGGCTACAGCTTCAACCACCAGTCGAGCGTCATCGACGTCCATATCGGCAAGATCCGCAAGAAGCTCGACCCCGATGGGTTGAACCCCCGCATCCACACGGTGCGCAACACGGGCTTCATCCTCCGTGCGCCTTCTTGACGTCCGCCGCACCAGCGGCTTCCGGGTCGCGAGCCTGTTCTTCGCGACCTTCGGGGGTGCTTCGCTCGCCCTGTGCGGCTTCCTGTACGTCGAGACACGCAGCTACGGCCGCAAGGCCGCCTTCGAATGGGTGGAATGGGAGTCGAAGCACCTCCTGAACCTGCCGCCCCGGGCCCTGCGCGAGCGCATCGACGCGTCGGAGGACTTCGCGGAGGGTGGGCGCCCGCTCGTGCTGTTCGGGCCAGATCACGCGCGCCGCGCCGGTGCGCCGATCCCCTACCCGGCGACGGCACCGATCGGCCATCCCTTCGTCCTGACGCAGCAGACGGAGCACGGGACGCGCACGCTGTTCAGCGAGCTCACCCAACTCCCGAGCGGCGAGTCCGTCTTGGTCAGCCGCTCGGCCAAGGATCTCCAGTCCCTTGAGAACGCCCTGGTCGAGACCTTCTCGTGGGGCATGGCGGCCACCATCGTCATCGGCCTGATCGGCGCCGTGATCTTCGGCGTCGGATCGCTCCGGCAGAACGACGCGATCACATCGGCCGTGGTGCGCATCATGCGCGGGGACCTGAGCGAACGGCTGCCGACGCGCGGCGTCTCGGCCGACCTCGCCCATCTCACCCGCGTGGTGAACGACATGCTCGACCAGCTCCAGCGGCTGATGCTGGAGATCAAGGGCGTCAATGAGAACATCGCCCACGATCTGCGGACGCCGCTGACCCGGGTCATCGGCACGCTGGAGCGGTCCCTGCGCAAGGCCGACAGTGTCAAGGCCTTCCGTGCATGCAACGAGGATGTGCTCGCCGAAGTCCAGTCGATCGTCGTCCGGTTCTCGGCCTTGCTGCGCATTTCCGAGATGGAGGATCGCCTGCGCCGATCCGGCTTTACGCAGGTCGACCTGAGCCGGCTGCTGGAGGATGCCGTAGAGTATTACGAGCCGCTTGCGGCCGAACGGGGCATCCAGCTCCGGTGGGAGCGGCCTGACGGCGCATCCGAGGTGGAGGGCGACCGCAGCCTGATCTTCGAGGCCGTCAGCAACTTGGTCGACAACGCCTTGAAGTTCACCCCGTCCGGCGGCTGGGTCGAGGTCGCGCTCCTGCAGAATCCCATGGCCATCCGCGTCACCGATACCGGCTGCGGTATCCCCGCCGAAGAGCTGACTGCCGTCCGCACCCGCTACCGACGCGGTGCATTCAGGACCGACAAGAGCGGATTCGGGATCGGATTGAGCCTAGTCGATTCGATCGCCCGGCTCCACAGCGCGGTCTTCGATCTCGCCAGCGACGGGACCGGTTGTTGTGTTACCCTGCTCTGGCCGTTCCAGGATTGCGGCCCCAACGGTCCCGGTGTCGCCCGGACCGAAGCCGTGTGAGGGCTGCGGCATCGGCGGTCAGTACCGTGGAAGGGCTGGCGTCGCCTGCCGCCTGAGAGCGCTCTTGCCGAAGTGGAGGCCGATTCGGCGTGCGAGAGCGCGTCACAAAGATGGCGCTTGCGGCAGGCGACCAGCCAACAGGTCAGTAGGACGGCGCGCTGCGATGGTACGTGCGGGTGTTGAGGTGGCTCCACTGCCGGTTCGACGGAACCGACCCGGTATAGACGGGCTGCTGTGGCACGGCCGCGCTGTACCCGGTCGCGCCCTCCCACATGCCGCCCGCCTTATCGTTCCCCTCTGAGGAAGACCACGCGTCGAGACCGCTCCCGTTCGTCCGGACGATGAGGCTGGGATCGATCTGCGCGGCGGACTCGTGCGCGAAGGCGGAGCCCGAGATCAGCATGGTGCCGAACGAGCAAGCCAGGATAAGGTTTTTCATGACTCGATCTCTTGTATCTGCTGTCGCGTGTCGGCGACGGGAGGACACAGTGCGACGGTGACGAATTAAATTCTATCTTTTCTTGCGGAATAATTCTTTCGGTCTTTGAGTGAATTTGAATTTATAAATTCCGTTTCAATCGGATAGTCCCGTGAAGACTGCCGCCGATGCTTGATACCGTGCGCTGCCATGAACGCTCGGCCCCACGGGCCTGATCAAAGGGAGGACGCTCGAAGCGCCGTCACCGTGAAGCCAAGACCCATGAGCCCGGGCGGGAGCCTGCTGGGCTCCGGCGGCTGCGATCAGGGTCTCGACACCGAGGCGCCAACACGAAAATGCCGACCGGTTTCCCGGTCGGCGAAGTCTTATGGGTCTGAAGCTCTGGGTTGGATTCGCCCTGCTCCGGTACCTGAGCCCGCCGAAACCAAAACCACAGCCATCGCCCACTCAGCGGCCCAAAGAGCCTCCGAGGAGCTAAATTACTTGTACAGCACGTGGTTGGATGGGCAATAAAAATAAGTTTTAAGTGCTTAAAAATCGATCGGCACAGGCGTTCGAATTCAAACGAGTAAAAGGGCTCGGCCTTTCGACCGAGTCCTTTTGCCAATGCATTCAGGGTGGAGCGCGGAGAGGCCGCGTTTAGAAATCCCGCTGCACACGGAACCGGAATTGCGCCGCGTCCTGCGCATTCACGTAGCGCAGCGAATTCTTAGAGATGTCCGGCGTGACACCGCTGTTCAGCGCGGTGCGGATGTACTCGCCCTCGACGCCGATATCGAGATCCTTCACCGGGGTCCAGATCAGGCTTGCACCGGTGACGACCTGGTTGTTGCCGCGTAGCACCGGGCTCGTCGCGAAGGCCAGGGCGTTGGCGGCGCTGGCGCCCGCCGGTGCGAAGCCGAAGCCCAGGAGCCCGAGGGCGTTACGGCCCTTCGTGTTGTAGTCGATCTCCGCGTAGCTTCCGAAGAACGCCGAGCGCCAGGCGGGGCTCCAATAGTGGAGAAGCGAGGCGACGGCCGAGAACGTGGTCGACAGTTCAAGCCGTCCCGTGGCTGGGTTCAAGACGGCGTCTGCGTAATATTGGGCGAAGGAGCCGCCGCCCACCGGAGCCGCTGCGAGGGCATCGTACGGAGCCGTGTAGTTCGAGATGCCGGCATAGGTCAGGGCACCCTGAGCGTACGCGCTCTGCAGGTAGAGCGTATCGCCCTTGGCAATGAACGGCAGGTTGACTTTCAGGCCGCCCTGCACCGCCCAGCCGTAGGCGTTGGAGGCTCGGCCGGTTGGCGAGATGCCGAGGGCGCTGGTCGCCGTCGTGACACCGGCCACCGTGCTGCCGGCATCGCCGGCATTGATTTCGTGGACGGCCGCCGACAGCTGGGCAGAACCCCACGCTTGGTCGATGCGCGCGACGCCGATGAAGTCGGGCGTGCGGCTTTTCTGGGTCACGTCGACGAATGCGACGTTGCCGGGTCCGACGACGACTGGTGCCAAGAAGGTCGAGGGGGTGAAGGGATTGAAGGCGTTGCTGTAACCGGCAAACCCGCCCGCGCCCGTGAAGGCGCCAACCGCGGAACCGGTTCCAAAGATCGGGAAGCGGCGATAGGTCGGATCCTCCATCGAGGCGGTCATGGTGACGCCGTTGCCGAACGTGGCCGTGTAGGCCAGCAGGTTCGTGCTGAACGTGTCCGAACCGGCGGTGCCGCCGATCAATTCGAAGTCGTGCGCGTAGAAATCGAAGAACGAGGAGGCCCGGCCGGCCGTCAACCCGGCGAACTGAATGAAGGCCTTGTCGGCGTTGACGTAAGTCTGCGTACGGTTGAAGGCGTCGGCCCCGAGCCCCGGGAACGCCAAGCCCTCCCGCTGACGGGATCCGGAGGTGAGGAAGGGACCGCTGCGGTCGGCGAGGTCGAGACGCACGAAGGCCCGTAGAGTGCCGTAATCGGTCTGCGTGCGGGC
Organism: Methylobacterium sp. WL7; assembly: GCF_008040085.1. Taxonomy (NCBI): domain Bacteria; kingdom Pseudomonadati; phylum Pseudomonadota; class Alphaproteobacteria; order Hyphomicrobiales; family Methylobacteriaceae; genus Methylobacterium; species Methylobacterium sp. WL7. Next base: position 7,662 of record NZ_VRVG01000176.1, read on the forward strand.
ATCGAGGTTGATGCGCATGAGGCCAAGATAGCCGGTCAGATCACCGCCGGTTCCGGTGCGGACCTTGCTGGTCTGGTACAGGAAATCGTACCGCGCGCGGCCTGAGATACGAAGACAGGTATCGCTGCCAGGAATATAGAAAAATCCTGCACCGTAGGCGTTGCATACGCGCACATACTCGATCGGCGCGGCTTTCATGGTTGGAAGGTCGGCGGCTTCTGCCGCGACGCCTGAGACCAGCATCGCCGAACTGCACAACAAGAGCGTCTTGAGATCGGTCATTGTATCCCCACATGCGACGCCGCGCGCACATTCGTGCAGGCGACAACCCAAAGTTCCGCGTTCAGGCCACGGAAAGAGTCCGTATCCAGCGATCTGCCGCAGTATTTTAGATATTTGGCCGCTCACGAGATCGGCAGCTTGACCGTATCGGAGTGAATTA
>NZ_VRVG01000177.1:0-8061 GCF_008040085.1 Methylobacterium sp. WL7
GCGCCGCCTCGCTCTCAACCTCCTGCGCGCCGACACCGCGAAGGGATCCATCCGCGCCAAAATCAAGCGCGCCGCATGGAACGACACATACTTGCTCAGCCTCATCAGCCAAATGCGATAGCCCTGCCCGGGCGGGAGAGGGACAGGGTGAGGGATCAGGTTCTTCCGGAGAGGTCGCATCCCTCACCCCAACCCTCTCCCGCACGGGAGAGGGGGTTCGTCGCGACCTGCATGGAAAGATGTGCGAACGCCGCAGATCAGACGGCCGCGTCCCAGGTCTCGCTGATGGGATTCGCCCCACGCACCAGCCGCGCCCGCAGCACGATGTCCCCCGCCGGCATCGGCTGGGGCGGTTGCCACTCCACGTAGATGCGCCAGCCGCCGGTCTGCGGCACGAAGTTGGCCACCGGCTCGTGCAGCGTGCCGGCGCTGGCCGAGACCTCCGCGGCGACGGCCTCGTCCGGACCCTTCGGGAGCGACGGACCCTCGAAATCGATCATGTAGAGGCGCCGCTCCGGCCTCGGCGGGACGGTCGGGCGCAGGCGTTCGGCCGAACCGAACCGGGTCTCGGTGACCCGGGCGAGCGCGGGCTGCGGGATCGCGTCGGCCGGCTCCGCCCCCACGGTGGTCAGGCCGTAGGCGAGACGCAGGGCCGTGCCCGGCCGCACCGGATCGGCCGGCGCGAAGGCCGCAACGATGTTGTCCATGTACTCTTCGTCCGAGGGGATCTCGTAGAGCTGCACGGCGCCCTCCGCGAAGGCGTCGCCGCGATCGGGGGACACCCACAGGCCGGGCCGGGCCTCCTGGCGCGCCTCCACGTCCAGATAGGCGGCAAAGCTCCGCTCCCGCTGCAGCAGCCCGAACCCTGCGAGGGGCTTGGCCGCGAAGGCCGAGATCTGCGGCTGCCGGCGGCCGTTGACCAGCGGCCGCCACAGCCGGTCGCCCGGGGTGGCGACGGAGAGCCCGTTGGAATCGTGCACCTGCGGGCGGAAGTCGTCGAACGGCTTGGCGCCCCGGGCGCCGGGCCCGTTCTGGCCGTACAGGAACATGCTGGTGAGCGGCGCCAACCCGAGCCGCGGAATCGTGGTACGCGGATGGAGCGACGCGGTGACGGCGATCCGCGCCGGGTCCCCGGGGGTGATCACGAACCGGTAGGCGCCGGACACGCTCGGGCTGTCGAGGAGCGACAGCACGGTCAGGCTGCGCGCCTCCGGCTCCGGCTCGCACAGCCAATGGGCGACGAAGTCGGGAAACTCTTCGCCCTCCGGCGCACCGGTGCCGATTGCGAGCCCCCGCGCCGAGAGCCCGTATTCCTGGCCGGCCGCGCGCAGCCGGAAATAGGAGGCGCCGAGAAATACCAGAAACTCCTCCTGGAAGCCTTTGGGCCGCCAAGCCGGCGTGTCCGGGAAGGCGTAGTGCAGGCGGAAGCCCGCGAAGCCGAGATCGGCCGGAAAACCCTGGCCGGCGAGCCGCCCGCCGAGGTCGAACATCCGGCTCTCGTACGGGATCGGCCGGGCCGGGCCACTGCGCGGCTGGAGGTAGAGCGCCACGCGCTTGCGCTGCAGGAAGCCGCGGTGGAACAGCTGCGCACTGAAATGGCGGCCCAGCGGCACCCCCTCGGACGGCCGGAAGACGATGCTCCGGTAGCCGTCGTAATCCAGCCCGGTCAGCGCGGGCGGCAACTCGCTGGGCGGGGCCGCGTAGGGGGCGGCGGCCAGGCGCTCGGCCTGGGCCGACAGGGTCTCGAAGGTCATCGCGGCGTCCTGAGAAGCCCCGGAGACCGGTCCCTGCGGCTGAAGCGCCGGTCCGGCCCATGTTCGGGCGCCATTCAGATCTATAGCGCTAGGTAGAATACTGCCGGCAGCCGCGGTCAGGGCCGTCCTGAGAACGCTGCGTCGGGAGGGGGGATCGATCCGTTCGGCCTCCGGCTGCCTGTGCGGCCGGGTCGGCTGCGTGTCCTCGCCCCGCATATCGGTGTCCACGCTCATCGGTTTCCGCCCGTACGCGGCGCGGCGGCCGACAGGCTTCCACGGTCGAGTTTCTCGCGCCATGTCCTCACGCGTCCCCTCCTCACGCGTCACCGCCTCCGCCGAGCGGCCGCACCGGAACGCCCGTCCGGGCCTTCCCGATCCCCAGCCTGTACGGACCGTCGCGGTCCCGCCCGAACCCGAGGCCTGGGCCGGTCGCCGCCGGGCCCTGCTGGCCCGGCGCCTCGCCCTGGCGGTCCCGAGTCTCGCCACCGCGGGCGGTCTCGCATGGCTGGCTGCCACCGCCTACCCGGCCGGCGGCAGCCCGCTGGCCTGGACCCTCCTGGTCCTGTTCGGCCTGGTGATGGGCTGGCAGGGTTTCGTGGCCTGCCAATACGTCTACGGGCTCGTGGCCGCGCTCCTGGGCGACCGGGCGAAGTCGGTGCTGGAGCGCCGCGCCGAGGCCGCCCAGGCGCCCTCCGCCGGCTCCGGCCGGACCGCCGCCGTGGTGGCGATCCACGCCGAGGACGCGGTGGCGGTGTTCGCCCGGCTCCGGGTGATGGCCCGCTCGCTGGCGCGCGAGCAGGCGCAGGGCTGTGGGAAAGCCATCGACATCTTCGTCCTGTCGGACACCCGGGACGGCGCGATCGCGGCCGTCGAGGAGCATGAATTCGCCCGCATCCTGGCCTGGGCGGAGGCCGACCCGGCCCTGCCGCGGATCCGCTACCGCCGCCGGACCGAGAATACCGGCCGCAAGGCCGGCAACATCGGCGCGTTCTGCCGCAGCCACGGCGCGGAATACGCCTACATGATCGTCCTCGACGCCGACAGCCTGATGACCGGCGCCGCCATGACCCGGCTCGTGGGCCTGATGGACGAGAGCCCCCGCACCGGCCTGATCCAGACCGTCTCGTACGCGGCCGGCCGGGACACCCTGTTCGCCCGGATCCAGCAATTCGCCGTGCGCCTCTACGCGCCCCTGGCCCTGCGCTGCCTGGAGACCTGGCAGGGCCCTGAGGGCAGCTACTGGGGCCACAACGCGATCCTGCGGATCGAGGCTTTTGCCGAGAACGCGCAACTCCCGGTCCTGCCGGGGCGGGCGCCGCTCGGCGGCGAGATCCTGTGCCACGACATCGTCGAGGGCGCCCTGATGGTCCGGGCCGGCTGGGAGGTTCGCCTGCTGCCCGAGATGGGCGGTACCTGGGAGGAGATGCCCACGAACCTCGTCGACCTGCTCGGCCGCGAGCGCCGCTGGTGCCAGGGCAACCTGCAGCACCTGCGCGTCCTGCCCTGGGCCGGGCTGCACGCCGCCAGCCGCTGGCACCTCGCGGTGGGCATCCTGGCCTACGGCATGCTGCCGCTCTGGATCGCCTTCCTGGGCCTGGCCTCCTGGCAGGCGGCCCGCATCGGCGACCTCGGCCTGCTCGCCTACGGGCTGACCGGCCACGGCGCCGCCGCCCACGGCCTCGCCGCCCTCAGCCTCGCCGTGCTGGCGCTGCCCAAGGTCCTGAGCCTCGGCCACGTCCTCGCCTCGCCCGAGCGCCGGGCGGCGTTCGGCGGGACCCGGGCGCTGCTGGCGAGTGCCGCCCTCGAGCAGGCCGCGTGGGTGATCCTGTGGCCGGTGCTGACCCTGTTCACGGCCGGCGCCGTGGTCTCGACCTTCCTGGGCCGGGTGGTGCGCTGGGAGACCCAGGACCGCGACGACCGGGAGGTCTCCTGGTCGGAGGCGTTCCGGCTCCAGGCCGACGCCGTCGTGGTCGGGGCGCTGATCGCCTTCGCCCTGGTCTGGGCCGGCGATGCCTGGCTCGGCCTGTGGCTGGCGCCTTTGGCCCTCGCGCTGCTGGCGAGCCCGGCCCAGAGCGTCTGGACCAGCCGGGCCGATCTCGGCCGCGCCGCCCGGGCCCGGGGCCTGTTCCTCACCGCCGACGACACCGCGCAGGCGCCGGAGCTGGCCGAGCTGAGCCAGATCCGCGGCCTCCCGGCCGCCGCGCCGGCTCTCGTCCGCGCAACGCCCCTCGAGCCCGCGATCTGGCTCGCCGCCGACGAGGCGTGAGCTTCGGGCTGGATAAACACCGCGCCGATGGCCCGGCATGAAGTCGCCGAGGCACGCAGTGACCCCGTGGTTCTGCTCCCCGATCGGCAAGCCGACGTCGGCAGAGCAAATCGCTTTGTCATTCCGGGGCGCCGCAGGCGAGCCCGGAACCCAGAGCCGCCGACGGTGCAAGATCGTGAGCTCGGCGGTTATGGATCCCGGGCTCCGCCGCGCGGCCCCGGGATGACACGCAGGGTGTTCGAACGTCCGTGTAAGGCGCGCCTCGATCGGGACCAGCAATGTCCCATGCGGTTGCCTCGATGCCCGCCGACACGCGCGACCGCCCTCGTCCATCCCCCGCGCTTATGGCCAAGCTGCCACAGTGTTGCCATCGAGTCACGGAGGGGCGGAACCGGCCGAGCGGGGCGGTTTGAGGCTTGGTTTTGGGACGCGAGCGTTTACCCCTTGGCGAGGATCGGCACGGCATCGTGCCCCGGTAATTCGCTGCGTTCCCACTCCATTTCGCGCCTGCCCCGAGAGGCTTTGATGCGTCGTTTCCTTCCCGCCCTCGTCGGGCTCTTCGGCGCGGTCGCCTGCACCGCGCCGGCGTTCGCCTACGAGATCGACCCGCTGACCCGTCAGCCTCTGAACGATGCGCTGTCCGTGCGGGTGCGCCCGCAGGCCATCGAGACCGTGGCGGTGCCGGTGGCCAACGCCTCCCTCAACCCGGCCGACCCCATGGACGCGGCGGTGCCGCAGATGTCGGCGATCCCGCGCGAGACCGTGGCGTATAGCGGCCCCTACGGCGCCGGCACGATCGTGGTCTCCACGGCCGAGCGGCGGCTCTATTACGTGATGGGCGGCGGCCAGGCCCTGCGCTACGGCGTCGGCGTCGGCCGTCCGGGCTTCACCTGGGGCGGCGTGCAGACCATCACGATGAAGCGCGAGTGGCCGGATTGGCGTCCGCCGTCGACCATGCTGCGCCGCCGGCCAGACCTGCCGCGCTACATGAAGGGCGGCCTCGAGAACCCCCTCGGCGCCCGCGCCATGTATCTCGGCGGCTCGATCTACCGGATCCACGGCTCGAACGAGCCGGAGACCATCGGCACCGCCGTCTCCTCGGGCTGCATCCGCATGACCAACGACGACGTCACCGACCTCTACACCCGCGCCAAGGTCGGCACGAAGGTCATCGTACAGCGCTGATTTTTTGGGACTTTTCGTTCAGGGCCGGCCGCGAGGTCGGCCCTTTTGCGTTCAGGCCTCGGGCATTGTCACAAGCGCATCGGGGCGCTTCACCTCGATCTCGATGAACGCGATCGGATGCTCCGACCCGTTCATGACGTCGTGCCGGATCCCGGCCGGCCGCATGTAGGATTGCCCGGCCGCCAGCAGGGTCTCGCTGACCGCCGCGCCGTCATGGACGCGCAGCACGCCCTCGACCAGCATCACCACGAAATACGGCCAGCCGTGCTCGTGCCAGCCGGTCACCGACCCGGGCGGAAAGTCCCAGCGGGTGATCCGGACCGTGGCGTCGTCCTGCTGGATCGTGGGCACTGCGGGGATCGTGCAGGTGAAGGCCATGGTGACTCCGAGGCTGGCGGGACGTCCGGCTCGCACCGAACGTCCAAAGATTAGGATGCGATCGCCGGCCGAAGCGCCGGTCAGATCTGAACGCCCGATCGGCCCGACCGCGCGTCACGGCGCTCCCGGCATCGAGGAGGGGGCACGGGCACCATGGCGGATTCCGATGATGACGACTTCGTCTTCGGAAGCCTCGTAGAAAATTAAATACGGGTAGGGTCGCACTGCGATGCACCGCAGATTTTTTAGGCTCGTCAACCGGCCGCTTCTCGGCTGATCCATAAGGAAATCGAGGACAATCTGGATCCGGCCCTGAATGCGTCGTGCCCCTTGAGGCGATGCCTGCGCGATCTCCGAGAGCACACGCTCAAGTTCCGCCGCCGCATCCGCAGTAAAGCGCAGTCTCAAAGCCCGTGCTTCGCCCAGATCGCCCGGATCTGCTCATCCGAAGCGAAATCACGCCGCTCCGCCTGGGCGCGCGAGTTCGCGAAAGACGCTTCTTCCTCCGGGCTGATCCGGTAGACAGGCTCGTCCTCGCCGGCGAGGCGCAGGAGGACGCCGGCCAGCTCGTCCTGGGTTTCGGAGGGCAGCATGCGCACGCGCGCGATGGCTCGGTCGAGAAGCTCCGTCATGCCGTCATCGTGCGTCGGAATCATTGCCGAGAGAAGTCGTCATGGCGCGGAAGCTGCCGGCTTTCTGACCAGTCGACCTCAATGGCAGCCGCACGAGCCCGAGCCGCAGCCCCCGGTCTGCTTCACCGGGGCGGTGCGCGCGGTCTCGCGGTCGAGTCCGCGCTCGGACAGTTCGGTGAGGTAGGTCTGCCAGCGGGATTCGTAGTCGCGGCCCAGCGTGTGGAGATAGCTCCAGCCGTAGATCCCAGTGTCGTGCATGTCGTCGAAGCCGAGCTTGACCGCGTAGTTGCCGATCTGCTCGACGGCCAGGATCGCCACGGCGCGCTTGCCGCCGATCACCTTGCGCTCCAGGGGCGAATGCCCCTGCACCTCGGCCGACGGGCTCGACACCCGCAGGTACTCGGCCGGCAGGGCGAAGCGCGCTCCGTCCTCGAAGGCGACGTTCAGCACCCGCCGGTCGGCCGACAGGCGGATCTCGGTCGGCCACAGATCCTCGTTCACGGGTCACACTCCTCAAGCATTCCGGGGCCGCGGCCCGGGGTCGGCTTGCCCACGACCGTATCGGGCATCATATGCTCAATCATGCTCGATGACATCTCCAGCACGCCGCAGGGGTTTTCGGCCGAGGCGCCCCGCGCGCCGAGTCCCGCACCGCTGATCGACCCGTTCCAGCGGGCGATCTCCTACCTGCGCATCTCCGTGACGGATCGCTGCGACCTGCGCTGCGCCTACTGCATGTCGGAGACCATGCAGTTCCTGCCCAAGCGCGACCTGCTGACCCTGGAGGAGCTGGACCGGCTCTGCGGCGTGTTCATCGCCCGGGGCGTGCGCAAGCTGCGGATCACCGGCGGCGAGCCGCTGGTCCGCCGCGACATCATGCACCTGTTCCGCCGCCTGTCGCGCCACCTCGATTCGGGCGCGCTGGACGAGTTGACGCTGACCACCAACGGCACGCAGCTCACGCGCTACGCCGCCGAGCTGGCGAGCCTCGGGGTGCGCCGGATCAACGTGTCCCTGGATACGCTGGACCCCCAGAAGTTCCGGGCGATCACCCGGCGGGGCGACCTGCCGGTGGTGCTCGACGGCATCGCAGCCGCGCGGGCGGCCGGCATGAAGGTCAAGATCAACGCGGTGGCGCTGCGCGACGTCAACGCCGACGAGATCCCCGACATGATCGCCTGGGCCCACGGGCTCGGCATGGACATGACGCTGATCGAGGTCATGCCGCTGGGCGAGATCGAGGCCGACCGCACCGACCAGTTCCTGCCCCTGTCGGTGGCCCGGCAGCGCCTGGAGAGCCGCTACACCCTGACGCCGCTCTCCGACCGCACCGGCGGCCCGGCGCGCTACGTCCGGGTCGAGGAGACCGGCGGCAAGCTCGGCTTCATCACGCCGCTGACCCACAATTTCTGCGAGAGCTGCAACCGGGTGCGCCTGACCTGCACCGGCCAGCTCTACCTGTGCCTCGGCCAGGAGGATTCGGCGGACCTGCGGGCGGTGCTGCGCGCCTCCCCAGATGACGCCGTGCTGGCCGCCGCCGTGGTCGAGGCGATCACCCGCAAGCCCAAGGGCCACGACTTCATCATCGAGCGCCAGCGCCCGGCCGCCGTGCCGCGGCACATGAGCGTGACGGGGGGGTAGCGCGCGGACACTCCGCCCCGCAGGGCGACGATGGTCCCACATCGGCCGGTGCAGGCCGCGACGCGCCCCCTCTCCCGTGCGGGCTAACGGATTCACACATCGCAGTCCGGATGGTTCTAGGCCGCAAGAGAACCCTATCCAAGGACAGCACGCGCCTTCCCTCCCCCCTCTGCGGGGGAGGGTGGCCCCCGGAGGGGGTCGGGAG
>NZ_VRVG01000178.1:0-8021 GCF_008040085.1 Methylobacterium sp. WL7
GCAATAAGCCTTCAACTCATTAAAATCTTGACATTGAATGGCCGCTGTGGAATTTATTCATAACAAGTTTGACAATCTTTGGATATCTATAGTTTATGTTCGATATAAATCCGAAGCATTCGATATCTTTTCGCATCGGTATATTGGTGACCGTGCTGATCGCGCTGTCGATCGCAAGCATTTCGGGCCTGATGCTGACGGAGATGCGCGACGAACTTCGGGATCGCGCCCAGCTGGCTCTCGACAGCAATCTTCGCCTGCTTCGCCAAACCCTCATCGACGAGGGCGGCGCGGGGGCGGCCTTCGCGATCACGGCCGGCCAGCTCGCGATCGGGCAACACGTGATTACCGCCGCCGATCCAGCGGTCGATCGCGTCCGCGACATTCTCGGGGGAACCGCCACCGTGTTCCTCGGCGATACGCGGATCGCCACCAATGTGATGGCGCCGGACGGCCGGCGCGCGATCGGAACGCATCTCGCCGCCGGGGCCGCCCACGACACCGTCCTGCGTGACGGCCGGGGTTTTCGCGGCGAGGTGGATATTCTCGGCACACCCTATCTCAGCCGATACGAGCCCATTCAGGACGCGGACGGCAAGACGCTTGGAATTCTCTACGTCGGCGTGAAGAAGGCGGACTTCCTGGCAACCCTGGATGCGTTGCTGCGGCATGCCGTGCTTGTCGGTGTCGCGATCACCCTGGTGAGCGTCGCACTTCTTTGGGGCGTCCTGAATCGTGCGATGGTGCCGCTCAGAAGACTGACCCATGTCCTCATCGATCTCGGCCGTGGGGATCTCGACCGCGACATCCCCGCCACCCAGCGCCGGGATGAGGTCGGCGCCATGGCGCGCGCCGTGCAGATCCTGCAGATGGACGCCCAGGCGCGCCAGCGCCTCGAAGGGGAGGCCGAGATGGCCGCCGCCGAGAAAGCCAGGACCCTGGATCAGCTCGAGGACACGCTCGCCGGCTTCCAGGGCGCCATGCAGGATGTGGTGACGACCGTCGCCCGCAACACCCGCGAGATGGGCGAGATGGCGGAGGCGCTGACGGCGATTTCGACCCAGACGGCCCGCGAGGCGGATAGCGCGTCGACGATCTCGACCGACACCGCTGCGCATGTCTCGGCCGTATCCGCCGCCACGCAGGCATTGTCGGGGTCGATCCAGGAGATCTCGCAACAGATCGACCGGATGTCGCAAACGGTGCGTCAGGGGAGCGTCACCGCCGAAGAGACGGCCGGGCAAGTGCGGGACCTTGCCGCGACGGGCGAGCGTATCGGACGGGTCGTGGCCTCGGTGCAGGCGATCGCCGAACAAACGAATCTGCTCGCGCTCAACGCCACCATCGAGGCGGCCCGCGCGGGCGAGGCGGGCAAGGGGTTCGCCGTGGTGGCGGCCGAGGTGAAGACGCTCGCGGCCCAGACGGCGAAGGCCACGCAGGATATCGTCGCGCACGTCGCCGAGATCCAAGACGGGACGCGCCGCGCGGTGGTCGCCAACGATCAGGTCTCCGATGTCATGGCCGTCATCTTGGACTCTGCCGCCAGCGTGGCCTTGGCGATTGAGCAACAGGACGCCTCGACTCATGAGATCGCCCGCAGCGTCCGGAAGGCGGTGGAAGGGGCAAGCCAGCTATCCGGAAGCATCTCGGGCGTTCGCTCGGTCGCGGGCGAAACCGCGGGCGCGGCCGGTGGTGCCCTCGAGGTCGCGCGCGCGATGCGGTCGCAATCGGTGGAGATCGACTCTCAGGTCCGTGCCTTCTTGCTGGCGCTGCGGCAGGGGGCGATGGACCGTGGCCAGCCGAAGGACTTGAACGGCCCCGGTTCCGAGCGGGGCGCATCTCGCGCCGTCGCTTGACCCATACGGGTCGAGGGGCGGTCTGCGGCGCCAAGCCGCTGCTCCTGCGGCACTCGGCTTGATCGGCTCCTAAAGCCCCCGCTCGTAGCGCCAGGCCTCCATCCCGTCTTCATAATAGGCGGGCTGGACGGCGAAGCGGGTGTAGCCCCGGCGCTGGTACAGGCGGATGCCGGCGCCGTTGTCGGCGCGGACCTCGAGGCGCAGGCGGTCGCAGCCATGGGCGCGGGCCTGGGCCTCCGCGGCGTCGAGCAGTTTTCCGCCGAGCCCGAGGCCGCCGCGGTTGGGCGCCACCGCGATCGAGGCCAGGCGGGCGATCCGGCTGCCGCGCCGCCGCTCCAGCACCGCCGCGCCGACCAGGACCGGATCCCCATCCCCGTCCGGCCCCGCGATCAGCGCCGCCAGGACGTCCATGCTCGGGGACAGGATCGCGTGGCGGATCGCCCGGCGCTCGGCCCGGTCGGTGGCGAAGGCGGCGTGCTCCAGGGCGACGAGCGCGTCGAGGTCGGCCAGCCCGGCGGTGCGGATCTCCGGCTCCGGGAGCCCGTCTCCGCGCGGATCGCGCACCGGCATGCCGAGGGGGGCGTTGACGGGGGCGTTCACGGGGGCGCTCACGCCCGGGCCGTCGTGACGGCGCCGAAGCCGGCTCGGTCCAGGCGGACGGACGATAAGGATGCGGCTCCGGAGCCGGGCGCGACGGCGAGGCGATCCGGCACCGCTCTCGATCTGTTCGGCCCGGTCATCACACGCTCGACTGAGGACATCGCTCCGGCGGTCAGATGCCCGCTTCCGGACCGCTTGGGAAGCCCGCGCGACCCGGCCGCCGGTCGGGAATGCGCCGTTTTTGCAACGGCTGCGGCATAGGGCGGATCGCGTGGGGGAATACGGGTCGATCGGGCCCGAAGCCCCTTGTTGTCGGGGGTCGTTCTCCGTATATGCGCCGTGCCCAATTTCGCACGTGCCTGTGGCCGCGTGCCGGTTGGTGGGCATCCGGTCAACTGCCGGACAGCCGCCAGGGGTCTTAAAGGATCGATGGTCGCAAGGGTGGATCCCTACGGCCGGCATCCAGGTGGCGACACCGGACCCCGACAACAACCGGCAGCCGGAGGCGAAACCGGCGAACCCCGCTCTCCACGGGGGACGCAGCTTAAAGCAACGACGAACGGGCTTTTTTGGTCTCGTCGGCCCTCCAAAGGCCGGCACCGAAGAGGCTTGTTTCTCTTTGCCCGGCGTGCGGTGGGGGTCCTCCCTTCCAATCCACGGCAGCTTCCGGGTGCTCTGCGCCCGCCTGGATCGACGCGTCTCCAAAGCGCTTCGGTCCGCGCGACGCATCGCCCCCTGACGCCGACGGCCCGTTGGGCCGTCACATCGACAGCGCGCCCGCCAGACGGGCGCTCGCGAACCCGTGCCGGGAGACGACCATGACCGATCGCATCCGTGATTTCCTGCGCGTGCGCCGTGACCTCGGTCAGGACGAGGGACCCGTGATGGTCCTCGACCTCGATGTCGTGCGCGACAACTACACCGCCTTCGCGCGCTCCCTGCCGGACACCCGCGTGTTCTACGCCGTGAAGGCCAACCCGGCCCCCGAGGTGCTGCGCCTGCTCGCCGAGATGGGCTCCTGCTTCGACACCGCCTCGGTGGCCGAGATGGAGATGGCGCTCGCCGCCGGCGCGACCCCGGACCGGATCTCCTTCGGCAACACCATCAAGAAGGAGCGCTGCATCGGCCGCGCGCTCAAGCTCGGCATCCGCCTGTTCGCGGTGGATTGCCAGGCCGAGGTCGACAAGATCGCCCGGGCCGCCGAGACCGTGGAGGTCGCGGCCTCCGACGTGCGCGTGTTCTGCCGCATCCTGTGCGACGGCGCCGGCGCCGACTGGCCGCTCTCGCGCAAGTTCGGCTGCGTGCCCGAGATGGCGACCGACGTGCTCGAGCACGCCCACCGGCACGGTCTGGAGGCCTACGGCATCTCGTTCCACGTCGGCTCGCAGCAGGGCAACACCGAGGCCTGGGACGGGGCGCTCGGCTCCGCGGCGGCGATCTTCCGCGAGTGTGCCGAGCGCGGCATCTTCCTGTCGATGGTCAATCTCGGCGGCGGCTTCCCGACCCAGTACCTCAAGGCGGTGCCGGGCGTGGAGAGCTACGGCGAGGCGATCTTCCGTGGCCTGACCAAGCATTTCGGCAACCGGATCCCGGAGACGATCATCGAGCCGGGCCGCGGCATGGTCGGCAATGCCGGCCTGATCGAGGCCGAGGTCGTGCTGGTGTCGAAGAAGTCCGCCGACGCCGACGAGGTGCGCTGGGTCTATCTCGACATCGGCAAGTTCGGCGGGCTCGCCGAGACCATGGACGAGTCGATCCGCTACCCGATCCGCACCACCCGGGACGGGGACCGGACCGAGCCCTGCGTCATCGCCGGGCCGACCTGCGATTCGGTGGACGTGCTCTACGAGCGGCAGCTCTACCCGCTGCCGGTCTCGCTCTCGATCGGCGACAAGGTCCTGATCGAGGGCACGGGCGCCTACACCACCACCTACGCGGCGGTGGCCTTCAACGGCTTCCCGCCCCTCCAGCAGATCGTCATCTGACTTCTTTCGGATCGTTCCGGCGGCCCACGGCCGCCGGACGCCGATCTCCGAAAGCCGCAGGGATGGAGGGCGCCCGGCCCGCCATCCAAGAAGAGCTTCTCCCGCTCGTCGGCCCGGGGAGGGCACGGTCATGATCGAGATCCGCGCGGAGCACCTCAACGACGTCCCGGCGCGCGAGCGCCTGCTGGACACCTGTTTTGCCGGCAATCGACGCGCCAGGACGTCGGAGCGCCTGCGCGAGGGACGGCGTCCCGCCCGCGGCCTCGCCTTCGCGGCGACCCGGACCGGCCGCCTCGTCGGCACCCTGCGCTTGTGGCACGTCGAGGCCGGCCTCGCCCGCCCGGCGCTCCTGCTTGGCCCGCTCGCGGTCGATCCGGCGATCCAGGGGCAGGGGCTCGGCTCGGTGATGATGCAGGCCGCCCTCGGGCGGGCTGAATCCCTGGGCCACGGCGCCGTGCTGCTCGTGGGGGATGCGCCCTACTACGCGCGCTTCGGCTTCGACCAGGCGCTGGCCGAAGGGCTGACCCTGCCGGGTCCGTTCGAGCGCGCGCGCTTCCTCGGGCTGGAGCTCCGCCCGGGGGCGCTCGCGGGCGCCGCGGGCATGGTCCGGCCGACGGGCGTCCTCGCCCCGGTCGAGTCTGTGGCGGACGAGGCGGCGGTCGCGCGACGACGCGCCGCCTGATGGCCGCGGCCGGTCCGGATGAGCCCGGGCCGGCCTCAGTGAACCGTTTCGCCATCCTCGATGACGGATGCGTCGGGTGAGATCGCCATCCGCCGCGCGATCGCCTGGGCGACCCGGAACAGGGCCTCCCGCAGGGGCGCCAGCGCGGCCTTGCCGCCATCCTCTTCGATCAGGCCGTGCGCAATCAGCAGATGGTCGGCCACGAGGTCGAGGGTCGAGGCCGGGGCCATGGCGGGACTCGGCGGCGGCGGGACGAAGCGCCCGAGGCCGCCCTGCGCCTGCATGGGCTCGCCGCCCGGGGGGATGTCGGTGATCGAGCCGAGGAACCCCAGGAAGGTGTGGTCGGGCGGCCCGTAGGAGGGCACCGCCCCGGCGGTCGCCCAGATCGAGGCGCCGTCTTCGCAGGAGAGGCGAAACCGGACCGTGAACTCGGCCTGCGCCTGCGCGGCCTCCTTGATGACCGCCCGCAGCACCGCGCCGTCCTCGCTGTGGAGCCGCTCGAACCAGCCCTGCCCGACGGCGTCGCGGCTGGCCTGCCCGGTGAGGCGGTGCCATTCGGGGCTGACATAGGTCAGGGCGCCCGTGGCGTCGGTCATGAAGATCATCGGATGACCTCCGGATGCGGAAGGCTGCTCGACCGATGGAATCCGCCCATCGCGAGCGCAGGACTCCTTCGGCAATCGTGCGCGGATGCCGCCCGTTCCGGTGCGCGGGCCGAAAGTACGGGGCGGCCGGGGAAATCCACCGCTGCCCGGGCATGCCGGCGATGCGCCGGACGGGGACGGCGTCCACCGCCCTGGCCGCCATCGTGCATTGCGCCGAGCGGCCACGATCCCGCATAGACGGGCCGCCGGCTTCCCCAGAAGGCTTTTCGACCGATGCAGATCGCCACGCCCTATCTGATGTTCCTGGGCGACGTGCCCGACACGCTGGCGGCCAAGACCGCCTACGGCATCAAGGATTGGCGCCCGGACTGGTGCGTCGGCCAGATGCGTCTCCCCGGCTGCGCGGCCGACCTGGGGATCCCCGACATGACCCTGCCGGAGGCCCTGGCCAAGGGCTGCCGGACCCTGGTGATCGGCGTGGTCAACGCCGGCGGCGTGCTGCCGGACCACTGGATCAAGGAGATCGTGGCGGCGATCGAGGCCGGCCTCGACGTGGCGAGCGGCCTGCACGTCAAGCTCGGTGCGGTCCCGGCGATCGCGGAGGCCGCCGCACGGCGCGGCCGCCAGCTCCACGATGTCCGCCACACCGACGAGCGTTTCCCCACCGGCAAGGGCACCAAGCGCGCGGGCCGGCGTCTGCTCACCGTCGGCACCGACTGCTCGGTCGGCAAGAAGTACACCGTGCTGGCCCTGGAGCGGGGCATGCGCGAGCGCGGGCTCGATGCCGATTTCTGCGCCACCGGCCAGACCGGCGTGTTCATCTCGGGCCGAGGCGTCGCCATCGACGCCGTGGTGGCCGACTTCATCTCCGGCGCGGTCGAGACGATCTCGCCCGAGGCCGCCCCGAATCACTGGGACCTGATCGAGGGGCAGGGCTCGCTGTTCCACCCGTCCTTCGCAGGCGTCAGCCTCGGCCTGCTGCACGGCGCCCAGGCCGACGCCTTCGTGGTCTGCCACGAGCCGACCCGCACCACGATGCGGGGCGTGAAGCACCCGTTGCCGACCCTCCAGCAGGTGATCGACCTCACCGTGCAGCTCGGCAGCCTGACCAACCCGGCGATCCGCCCGGTGGGGATCGCCGTGAACACGCAGGCTTTGGGCGAGGGCGAGGCCAAGGCGCTCCTCGAAAAACTCGCCGCCGAGCACGGCCTGCCCGCCACCGACCCGGTGCGCTTCGGCGTCGCCGGGCTGGTCGACCGGATCGTTTCCGACTTCCCGGAGGTCTGACATGGCCCGCCGCCTGACCCTGTCCGTCGAGCGCTTCCCGATCGCCGGGGCGTTCACGATCTCCCGGGGCAGCCGCACCGAGATCGCCGTGGTGGTGGCGACCATCACGGACGCGAACGGGATCGGGCGCGGCGAGTGTGTGCCCTATCCCCGCTACGGCGAGAGCGTCGAGAGCGTCGTCGCGCTGATCGAGGGGCAGGCGGACGCGATCGGCGCCGGGATCGGGCGGGACGAACTCACGGCGCGGATGAAGGCGGGCGCGGCGCGCAACGCCCTCGACTGCGCGCTGTTCGATTTGGAGGCCAAGCTTCAGGGCCGCCGGGCCTGGGAGATCGCCGGGCTGACCGCTCCCGCCCCGGCTGTGACCGCCTACACGCTGAGCCTCGGCACCCCCGAGAGCATGGGCGAGGCCGCCCGGGCGGCGTCCCACCGGCCGCTGCTCAAGGTGAAGCTCGGCGGGGCCGGCGACCCCGAGCGTATCGCCGCCGTGCGGGCGGGCGCCCCGCAAGCCCGGCTGATCGTCGATGCCAACGAGGCGTGGCGGCCGGAGACCGTGGAGGCCAACCTCGCGGCCTGCCTGGAGGCCGGCGTCGCGCTGATCGAGCAGCCCCTGCCGGCCGACGCCGACGCGCTGCTCGCCGAGATCCCGCATCCGGTCCCGGTCTGCGCCGACGAGAGCCTGCACGACCGCGCCGGCCTCGACGCGCTGGCCGGGCGCTACGACGCGGTCAACATCAAGCTCGACAAGACCGGCGGCCTGACCGAGGCGGTGCTGCTCGCCCGCGAGGCCCGGGCCCGCGGCCTGTCCGTGATGGTCGGCTGCATGCTCGGCACCTCGCTCGGCATGGCGCCCGCCACGCTGCTGGCGTCCCAGGCCGACTTCGTCGATCTCGACGGCCCGCTGCTGCTCGCCCGCGACCGCGCCCCGCCGCTGCGTTACGACGGGAGCATCGTGCATCCGCCGGAGCCGGAGCTGTGGGGGTAGGGGAAGCGACAGGATCGGGGC
>NZ_VRVG01000179.1:0-7866 GCF_008040085.1 Methylobacterium sp. WL7
GCGCCGCACCGCCTCCCGTGCCAAGTCCGGGCTGATGGCGAAGCAGATGCGGACCAGGCCCTCGCCCGCGGGGCCGAAGGCGGTGCCCGGGGCGACGCCGACCTTGGCGTCGCGCAGCAGGCGGAACGCCAGGTCGAGGCTCGGCTCGTCGCCGGCGATCCGGGGCATGAGGTAGAAGGCGCCCTCCGGCGGCGCCACCGTCACGCCGGGCAGGCGCGCCAGCCCCTCCACCAGGATCGTCCGAGCCTCGGCGCAGCGGTCGACCATGGTGCGGATGAAGCCGTCGCCCTCCTCGAGCGCCGCGACGCAGGCGTGCTGGATGAAGGTCGGGATCGAGGTGGTGCTGTACTGGCCGAGCTTGGCGAAGGTCGGCGCCAGGCCCCGGGGGAAGATCACCCAGCCGGCGCGCCAGCCGGTCATCGCCCAGTTCTTCGAGAAGGTGTTGGTGACGATCAGCCGGTCGTCCTCCGTGCAGATCTGCAGGAAGGACGGCGCGATCTGGTTGCCGTAGGTGAAGTGCGCGTAGACCTCGTCCGACAGGATCCACAGGCCGCGCGCGCGGGCGAGGTCGCGAAGCGCCGTCATCTCGGGAAGCGGCATGGTCCAGCCGGTGGGGTTCGAGGGCGAGTTGACCATGATCACCCGGGTGCGCGGCGTCAGCGCCGCCACGATGTCGGCGAGCGGCAGCGTGAAGCGCCCGTCCGGCTGGATCCGGTAGGGCACCGTCACTGGCACGCCGCCGGTGATGCGGACCGCCTCCGCGAGGTTCGGCCAGGCGGGGGACGGGATGATGATCTCGTCGCCCGGCTCCAGCAGCGCCTGCGCGGCCTGCATGATCGCGTTCATGCCGCCGGCCGTGACGGCGAAGCGGTCCGCCGGGACGTCCACCCCCCAGTGCCGGGCGTGGTAGGCGCCGAGCGCCGCCCGCAGGGCCGGCAGGCCCAGCGACGTGGTGTAGCGGGTGTGCCCGGCCTGCATCGCCCGGTGCGCCGCCTCGACGATGAACGGCGGCGTCGGCAGGTCGCCCTCGCCGATCCAGAGCTTGACCACGTCCGGGTCGTCCCGGCCGCGATCCGCCACCAGGCCGATCTGGCTCGTGCCGATGCCGCGGATGCGCTCCGAGAGCGCGGCGGACAGGTCGAGGGGCGTGTCGAGGGCGGCGGCGGCAACGGGTTCGAGCATGGGGCGACGGGTCTCGTGGTGTCCGGGGAGCGGCGCACGGCGCGGCGCGCGGGTGGGCACCCGACTTGCAAGCGCCCGGCCGTTCTGGGGAATCGCCCCGAGCCTGCCGCGTCCGGCCGCGCGCGTCCAGGGCCGGCGTCGCCGCGATGGCTGTCCTGTCATTATCGACATTTCAGAAATTTCTGAAAATGCTATAAGCCGAGTCGCAGATCCCGAGCCGGGAGACCCGTCGTGCTCGACACCCTCGATCCCCTGATCCTCGCCCGCATCCAGTTCGGCTTCACGGTGGCGTTCCACATCGTGTTCCCGGCCTTCTCGATCGGGCTCGCGAGCTTCCTGGCCGTGCTGGAGGGCCTGTGGCTCGCCACCGGCCGGCAGGTCTTCATGGACCTGTTCAAGTACTGGCTGAAGATCTTCGCCATCGCGTTCGCCATGGGCGTCGTCTCCGGCCTGGTGATGTCCTACCAGTTCGGCACCAACTGGTCGGTCTTCTCCGACAAGACCGGCCCGGTGCTCGGCCCGATGATGGCCTACGAGGTGCTGTCGGCCTTCTTCCTGGAGGCGGGCTTCCTCGGGGTGATGCTGTTCGGCATGCGCAAGGTCGGGCCGCGGCTCCACTTCGCCGCGACCCTGATGGTGGCGTTCGGGACCTTCTTCTCGGCGTTCTGGATCCTGTCGGTGAACTCGTGGATGCAGACGCCGGCCGGCTACGGCACCAACGCCGAGGGCCAGTTCGTGCCGCTGGACTGGTGGGCGATCGTGTTCAACCCGTCCTTCCCGTACCGGCTCGTCCACATGGTGCTGGCGGCCTACCTGACGACCGCGCTCGTGGTCGGCGCGGTGGGCGCCTGGCACCTGCTGCGCGACCGGGCCAACCCGGCGGCCCGGACGATGTTCTCGATGGCGATGTGGATGGCCGCCCTGGTGGCGCCGGCCCAGATCCTCGCCGGCGACGCGCACGGGCTCAACACCCTGGAGCACCAGCCCGCCAAGGTCATGGCCATGGAGGGCCACTTCCAGAGCCATCCGGACGGGGCGCCGCTGGTGCTGTTCGGGCTGCCCGACCAGGAGGCCGGCACGGTCCGCTACGCCGTGGAGATCCCGAAGCTGTCCTCGCTGGTGCTCAAGCACAGCCTGGACGCGCCGCTCGCCGGCCTCGACAGCCTGCCCCGGACGGACTGGCCGCCGGTGCCGATCGTGTTCTGGTCGTTCCGCATCATGGTCGGGCTCGGCATGCTGATGCTGCTGCTCGGGGCCCTGAGCCTGCTCGCGCGCTGGCGCGGGGCGCTCTACCGGTGGCGCCCGCTGCACCGTTTCGCCCTCGCCATGGGCCCGGCGGGCTTCGTGGCGGTGCTGGCCGGCTGGATCACCACCGAGGTCGGGCGCCAGCCCTACACGGTCTACGGCCTGCTGCGGACCGCGCAATCCGCCTCGCCGCTCCACGGCCCGGCGGTGGCCGCCTCGCTCACCGCCTTCGTGGTGATCTATTTTTCCGTCTTCGCCATGGGGGTTCTGTACATCCTGCGCCTGATGGCCCAGCCGCCCCATGCCGGCGAGGCCGGGATCGAGCCCGGCGCGCCGATCCGCACCGCCGGCATCACCCCCGCCCCGGCGGTCGATCCCGACCGCCACCTCCAGCCGGCCGAGTGAGGCAGCCATGGTCTACAGCGTCGATCTCACCGTGATCTGGGCGTTCGTGATCGCCTTCGCGGTCTTCGCCTACATCGTCATGGACGGCTTCGATCTCGGCATCGGGATCCTGTTCCCGGCCCTGCGGCCGGGGCCCGAGCGCGACACCGCGATGAACTCGGTCGCCCCGGTCTGGGACGGCAACGAGACCTGGCTGGTGCTGGGCGGCGGCGGGCTGTTCGCGGCCTTCCCGCTGGCCTACGCGGTGATCCTGCCGGCGCTCTACGCGCCGATCATCGCGATGCTGCTCGGGCTGATCTTTCGCGGCGTCGCCTTCGAGTTCCGCTGGCGCGATCCCGGCCACCGGGCGGCCTGGGATGTCGCCTTCACGGGCGGCTCGCTGGTGGCGGCGTTCGCCCAGGGGATCGCGCTCGGCGCGCTGCTGCAGGGCATCGCGGTCGAGGGCCGGGCCTATGCCGGCGGCTGGTGGGACTGGCTGACGCCGTTCAGCCTGCTGGTCGGCGCGAGCCTCGTGATCGCGTACGCGCTCCTCGGGGCGACCTGGCTGGTGATGCGCACGGAGGGGCTGCTCCAGCTCCGGGCCCGCCGGCTGGCCCAGCGCCTGACCATCGCCACCGTGGCGGCGATCGCGCTGGTCAGCGCCGCGACGCCGTTCCTGCAGGGGCGCTACTTCGCGCGCTGGCTGGCGATGCCGAACGTGCTCGTCACCGCGCAGGTGCCGCTGCTCGTGGCGCTGGCCGCCGTCGCCCTGTGGCGGACCCTGCGGGGCGGCGGCGAGCGGGCCCCGTTCCTGATCGCGCTCGGCCTGTTCGCCCTGTCGTTCCTGGGGCTGGGGATCAGCATCTTCCCCGACGTGGTGCCGGGCCGGATCACGATCTGGCAGGCCGCCGCCCCCGCGTCGAGCCAGATGTTCATGCTGGTCGGGGCCTCGGTCCTGATCCCGATCATCCTGATCTACACCGCGTATTCCTACTGGGTGTTCCGCGGCAAGGTCGACGCGCACGGGTATCACTGATGACGCCCGCGACCCCGCCGCCCCTGTGGAAGCGCCTCGCCTGGTTCGTCGGGCTCTGGGCCGGGAGCATCCTCGGCCTCGGGGCCGTGGCGACGCTCCTCCGGTTCTGGCTCAAGAGCTGATAAGCCGGCCCTCACGCCTCGATCGAACGCGCTCGCCTCCGTCGAACCGATCTCCACGTCGGCGGCGAGCGCTCCGAACCCCCGCCTCGAACCCCCGCCTGCTTTGGGGGCTCACCGTCCGACGGATCGCCGCCGTGCACCTGCCCCCCCTGGTCCAGACCTTCGTGCTGCATTTCGGCGAGATGGGCTCGCGCTGGGGCATCAACCGGACCGTGGGGCAGATCTACGCCCTGCTGTTCGTGGCCGAGCGCCCGCTCAACGCCGACGAGATGGTCGAGCGGCTGGGCGTCTCCCGCTCCAACGTCAGCATGGGGCTCAAGGAGCTGCAGGCCTGGAACCTGGTGCGGCTGCAGCACGTGCCCGGCGACCGGCGGGACTATTTCGCCACCCCGGAGGACATCTGGCAGATCGTCCGCACCCTGGTGGAGGAGCGCAAGAAGCGCGAGATCGACCCCACCCTGACCCTGCTGCGCGAGCTGCTGATGCAGGAGGCCGAATCCGAGGTCGAGCGCCACGCGCAAGGCCGGCTCCGGGAGATGCACGACCTCTTCGAACTCTTCGCCGGCTGGTACGCCGACGTCCGCCGCCTCGACACCGAGCGCCTGGTGCAACTCCTCACCCTCGGCGCCAAGGTGCAGAAGGTGCTGGCCATGAAGGACCGCCTGACCGGCTTGCCCGGCCGCCTCGGCGGGCGGGGCGGCCGGGTGGAGTGAGGGGAGCGTTCCGAGCCGCGACGGAGGATTCCCGCGCGCGGCGAACGGTATGCCGCCGCGAGGGCACGACAGGCGATACGGGAGCGGCCTCGCGCACGCGTGATCCCCGCCGCGCCCCGGGCTGTTCAGAACCTGACCGTGAAGGCGCCCTTTGCGGCGTGGTCCTGGGCGCGGGCGCCGATCTGGCCGGTGTAGGACAGGCCCAAGCTCGCCGCCGGGGAGAGCAGCACCGACAGGCCGGCCTCGGCGACCAGGGCGTCGCGGTCGATCGGCAGGCCCGCGCTGACGAACCGGGCGCCGGTGCCCCGGAACGCCAGAACCGCGCTCGGCACGCCGTCGCCGAAGGTGCGCCGGTACCCGGCGAGCGCGTGCACCGACACCGGCAGCGCCGCCTCCGGATCGAGCTGCGCCTCGGCGCGCAGGCCGGCGGTCGCGGTCGGCAGCAGGCTGGCGCGGGCCGCCCCCGTGAGTGCGGCCGCCCCGCCCTGCTCGGCGAAGCGGTCGCGCCCCAGCGCCACCGCCCCGGCGCCGACGAACGGCTCCAGCACCGCGCCGGCGCCGAGCGCGACCCGGTAGCCGGCCTCGCCGAAACCCTGGACGCTGCGCCCGCCGGTGCGCGCGCTCGGCGTGTCGGTCAGGCCCGGGAACGCCACCACCCGGCGCAGCCGCGCCGGCTCGTCCGCCGCCAGCGCGCCGAACCGCAGAACCGCCGGACCCGCCTCCAGGCTGCCGTAGACGCCGCCGAACGTGCTCGCCAGCGTCCCGGTCTGGACCTGGCCGGGGCTGGCGAGATCGGTCTCGACATGGCCGCCGACCACGCCGAGCCGCAGCCCGCCGAGGCCGAGCCCGTCCAGGCGCGCGTCCACGCCCATCACGAAGCCGGCGCTCCGGCGCGACTGGGCGGCGGCGTTGGCGTCGGCCCGGACGTGGCCGAGGCTGCCCAGCCCCTGGCCCCACAGGCTCACGATCCGCGGGTCGAACACCCGCGCCGGGACCGCCACCGGTTCCACCGGCTCCCCGGGCCGGTCGGCGGCGTAGGCGGCCGGCAGGGCGCCGTAGTCGCGCGCCTCCGGGGCCCCGCCCCAGCGCAGCCGGTCGAGCACCGCCTCGCGGCTGAGGCCGGCCGTGGCGAAGGCGGTCGAGGCCAGCCCGGCATGGGCGTCGCCCGCCAGCCCGGCGAACGCCGCCCGGGCCTGGGGCGCCGACAGGGTCGCGACCGCGTCGTAGAGCGTCGAGCCCACCGCCCCGGCCTGGACCGCGGCGGCCGCCGCGCGCTGGTTGCGGGTGTGCGCCACCGCGGCGAAGTCGAGGTCGTTGCGCGCCAGCGTCAGGGTCACGGCGTTCGGCTCGTAGCCGAGGAACGGGGTCAGGAACGCGAAGCTGCTCGACACCCCGGCGAACCGGCCCTGGACGCCGCCCGCGGCGGTCAGGATGGTGTAGCGGGTGCGCGGGGCCCAGGCGCCGGCGCCGGCCACGGCCTCGACCCGGGCGCCCGCCACCGTGGCGCCGCCCCCGACCGCGACGCGGTCGGCGCGGCCGTCCGGGGTGGCGTCGACCCGGTAGACCGAGCCCGGCGCCAGGGTGAGGCTGCCGGCGACGCGGATCAGGCCGAGTGCGCCCGGGGCGGCGCCGGGGCTGAGCACGCTGCCGGCGCCGAGGCTCACGGTGCCGAACCAGCCGTCGCCGGTGAGCCGGCTGCCGGCACCGAACGTGAGCGCGGCGTTGGGCAGGGCGCCGGTGACCGCGAGGTCGCCGCCGAGGATGCTGATCGGCCCGGAGAAGGTGTTGAGCCCGGACAGGGTCAGGGTGCCGGCGCCGACCTTGGTCAGGCTGGTCGGGCTGGCGCCGTCGACGATCTGCCCGGCATAGTCGGACGCGCTGCCGTCGGTGCCGACCGTGAGCCGGCCGTTGCCCAGCGTGGCGGTGGCGGTGGTGCCGGTGAGCGAGCCGACGCTGAGCGCGGTGCCGCCGAGGTCGAACGCGCCGTCGTTGGCGAGCCGGGTGATGCCGGTGGTGGGGCCGGTCAGCGCGATGACGCCACTCGGGGCGTTGCTCACCGGCCCGGCGAGCACGCCGGCGGCCTGGACGGCGCCGGTGTTGGTGAGCCCGCCGGTGAGGCTGCCGGTGGTGACCAGGGTGCCGGCGTTGACGAACGGGGCCGAGACGGTGGTGAAGGTGCCGGTGTTGATCAGGGTGCCGCCCGGGGCGTTGACCGCGTCGGCGGTGTAGGCGCCGGCGTTGACCAGGCGGCCGGTGTTGAGGAGGTCATCGACGACGCTGCCCTGGGCCGCGATGGTGAGCAGGCCGGCATTGGCGACGCGGCCGGCGACGAGGCGGCCGCCGTCGGCGATCGCGACGGTGCCGGCGTTGTCGAGGCCGCCGGCCAGGGCGTAGCGGCCGGAGACGGTCAGGCTGGCGCCGGCGGCGTTGGCGAAGCCGGCGTCGGAGGAGACCGCCCCGGTGACGGCGACCTGCCCGGCGTTGCGGATGGCGCCGTCGAGGGCACCCCCGGTGGCGGTGAGGCTGCCGGTGTTGGTGATCCCGCCCGCGATGGTGCCGCTGGTGAGGGTGATGCCGGCGTTGGTCAGGCCGCCGGCGAGCGTCCCGGCATGGGTCAGGGTGGTGCCGGCGAGGGTGATCACCGGCGAGACCAGGCTGGCGGGGGCGGTGAGGCCGAGCCCGCCGGCGGCGACGGTGGTCGGGCCGGTGAAGCTGTGGGCGGCGGTCAGCGTGAGCGTGCCGGCGCCGAGCTTGGTCAGGCCGCCGGGGCCGGAGATGGTACCCGCGAAGGTGACGGCGTCGGCCCGGTTGAACGCCAGGGTGCCGGCGTTGGCGACATCGCCGACGAGGCTGCCCGCGGTGCCGCCGTCCCCGACCTGGAGGGTGCCGGCCGCGATGGTGGTGCCGCCGGTATAGGTATTGGTGCCGGCGAGGGTGAGCGTGCCGGCGCCGGCCTTGGTCAGGCCGCCGGTGCCGTCGAGGGTCCCGGCGAAGGTGGTGAAGCTGTTGTCGCCGCCGGCGTTGAGGCGGGCGGATCCGAGCGCGACGCGGCCCTGCCCGGCGAGCGAGCCGACGGTCTCGCCGTCGGCGAGCGCCAGGGTGGCGCCGGCGCCGACGAGCACGGCGCTGCGGTCGCCGATGGCCTGGCCGCCGCGGGCCAGCAGGGTGCCGGCCGCGATGGTGG
>NZ_VRVG01000017.1:0-62743 GCF_008040085.1 Methylobacterium sp. WL7
GGGGCGGGGCGATCGCTCTCCGCTTCGCCCTGAATCCGGTGGGCAGTATTGAACCGAGTAATACGAATATTATTCGAATTTTTTATTGGCGAAATCCTGGCTCGTGAACGGCCAAGCTACTCCGCCAACTCCAGAAAATGCCGCCCCTCCCGATCGTCGATCTCGATGATCCAGAGATCGGAATCGAACCGGATCTCCTTGGTCAGCCGCTCCTCGACGTCGAGCGGCGTGCCGCCCGTGACGAGCGCCGTGAAGCGGCGGTCGCCGCTCTCCTCGGCCTCGAACAGGGCCTGGGGGGCAGGGCTGTAGAGGTCGGCGGTGCCGTCGAGGCGGTCGACCTTGACGAAGATCGCGCCGGCCTCCGGAGAGCCGCGCCGCCGCTGGACCGCCGGGATGCCCTCGATGCCGAGGCGGCGCAGGTGGGCCGAGACCCAGAAATCGGAGCGCAGGCGCATGCGTGTCGGGCCTCCTGGACGAGCGCCCGGGATGCGCGAAAGCGGCCGCCGGAGCAACCGGGGATCGGATCGCTCGCATGACCGCAGACCCGGCCTTCGCCCGACCGGATGCGCAACGATCAAGTCGGCCGAGTAATCCAGAAAAATATTCTGTCAATCCCGGGATTAAAATAAGATCAATTGATGTGTTGTTCCGCACATAATCGCTGAATTCTGATGATTAACTGAGCATAAGCCGCTCGGATTTGCAGGAGACGGCGCGGAAAGGAGCATCTACATGCCGAGATTCGCTTGGATTGCTGCACTCATCCTGTCCTCCGCATGCGCGGTCAGCGCACCGGCCGACGTCAAGGCGGAAACGCTGATGGATCTGCTGGGCAACCGCGAGTCGAGGTCCTGCCCGCGCTATCAGCGGACCGCCAGCGACCCCTGCAACATCGTGGTCCATCGGTCCGGGGGAAATCCGACCCAGGACATGACCGGGTCGATCGGCCATGCGAAGTCCTGGCAGGGCAACGGCGGCCCGCGCTGCAAGACGATCTGCCGCTTCACCGGCACGCAATACTGAGCGCGCCGGGCCGGCGGATCCGGGCCGCGCCCGGGTCTCGCCGGCTCCGATCGCGCTTCGCCGCGGGCGAGCGCCTCAACCCTGGCCGGCGTGGGACAGCAGCGCGCGCAGGGTTCGGCCCGCAGCCTCGCCGGTCACCGGCAGCTTGGCGCCGCGCTCGAACTTCTCGATCGCCGCCCGGGTGCCCGGCCCCATGGCGCCGTCCGGCTTGACCGGATAGCCGAGCTTCGACAGCGCCTTCTGCGCCCGCAACACCGGATCGGCCTCCTTTTCGGACTTGGCCGTCTTCGTTGCGTCCTTGGCAGCCTCCTTCGGCGCCGGCTTTGCGGCAGCCCGGGTCGGGACCGCCCGGGGCGTCACCGAGGCGGTCGTCTCGTCGGAGCGGATCAACTCGGCGATCGGGTCGCGGGCGGCCTGCTTGGCGGCGGCGCGCTCGGGTTGCACCGGCTCCTTGGCCACATCCCGGATCGCCTCCTTCGGGGCCGCCGCCGCCTCGCGCGGGGCAGGGGCCTTCTGGGCCGCGACCTTGGGCAGGATCGGCGCCGGATGCCGCCCGGATTGATGGCCGAGCGCGTTGAAGCAGATGAAGCCGGCCGCCCCCACGGCCACGAGGCTGCTGACCACCGTGCCGGGGCTGTTCCGGCACGAGGCGCCCGTGGCCTTCATGGCCCCCACGAGCACGCCGCGCCAGTCGCTCGGGGCGGCGCGCCGCTGCGCAGGACGGCGGGCGGAGCGTGCCTCGCCCGGGACGGTGATCTCGCGGTAGCCTGACATCGTGTCTCCTTCTCGCGGATCGCTGGCTCAGCCGGCGCGGCGCAGGGCCGCCTCCGACGCGGCGCCGGGTTCCGCGTCGAACAGGCCGAGCGGCAGGCGCACCACCGCCCGGCGCGGGGCGGCCGCGCCGCGCACGGCCGTGCGGATCGGGGCGGGGCCGGCGACGGCCGCCGGATCCCGGCAGACGAAGGGCAGCGTCACGGTGACGGCGGTCCCGGCATTCGGGGCGCTCTCGATCAGCATGGCGCCGCCATGCAGACCCACAAGGCCCTGCACCACCGAGAGGCCGAGGCCGGTGCCCTCGTGCTGGCGCTTATAGCCGCCGCTCCCGGCCTGGAAGAACGGCGTGCCGAGCTTGGGCAGGTCGCCCTCGCCGACGCCGACGCCGGTATCGGCGACGACGATCTCCAGGCCATCCGGGCCACGGCGCAGGGACAGGTCGATCCGGCCGCCCCGCGGGGTGAACTTCACCGCGTTCGAGATCAGGTTGATCAGCACCTGCCGGCACGCGCTGGGATCGGCCGTGATCTCGATCGGCCCCGGCACGGAGACCGCCAGCGTGACCCCCGCGGTCTCGGCCTTGAGACGCATCAGGTCGCAGCAGGACTGCACCAGCGCGGCGGCGTCGAACGTCTCCGGCGCGTAATCGAAGTTGCCGCTCTGGATCCGGCTCATGTCGAGGAGCGTGTTGACGACGCCGAGGAGGTGGTGGCCGGACGAGCCGATGATCCCGGCATATTCCCGGGCCTGGTCCGGGCTGAGGCTGATCGCGCCTTCGCCAGCCAGCACCTCGGAGAAGCCGATGATCGCGTTGAGCGGCGTGCGCAGTTCGTGCGTGACGTTGGCCAGGAACCGCCCCTTGATCGCGTCGGCGCGCTCGGCCTCGGCGCGGGCGCGCTCCAGCTCCTCGGCGTGGCGGTGATGCTCGGTCATGTCGCGGGTCACCGCCACCACCGTCATGGCCGTGTCGTCGGGGCCGTGCGCGATCCGGTGGGCGCGCATCTCGGCATGGATCAGGCGGGCGCCGTCGGGCCGGCCGGCGGCGGGCTCGACATGGAGGCGCAGCGGCAGGGTGGCGGGCCGCCCGCTCGCGGCGACGTCGCTCACCGCCTTGAGGAAGGCCGGCCGGTCGGCGACGTGGACCCGCTCCAGCAGGCCGTGGCCGCGCAGCCGCGCCGCGTCGCTGCCGACCATCCGGCTCGCCGAGACCGACGCCTCCAGCACGCGGCCGTTGCGGTCGTGCCAGGTCACGAGGTCGTCGATCGCCGACAGCAGCAGCCGGTCGCGGGCCTCGTTGTCGCGCAGCCGCTCGCGCCAGGCGCCCTCGTTGCGCATGTGCTCCAGGGCCTGGGCGGCGACGTGGCCGATCGCCGTGATCGCGAAGACCGGAAGGGCGACGCTGGCGGAGATGTCCACCAGCGGGACGGCGCCGCCCCAGGAGCCGAGGAAGACCACCCCGAGGACGCCGAGCACGGCCAGGAATGCCGCGGCGGCGGTGGCCCGCATCGAGCCGGACACCAGCGCCTCGAGCGGGATCGCCACCAGCCAGACCGCTGCCGGGGATGTGGCGCCGCCGGTGAGGCCCGCGAGGCAGACCACCAGACCGGTCAGGCCGGCCGACGAGATCGCGTGCGCCATCCAGAGGCACCCGGTGCGGGCGAGCAGCACGGCGGCCAGCACCGGCAGCAGCAGGCTGGCGATCGCCACCACCTCGATGCCCGACGGCACCCCGCGCCAGAGCAGGTAAGGCGGCAGCGCCGCCATCATCACCACGCCGGTGGCGAGGCGCGACACCAGGAAGCGCTCATGCCGGAACCGGACGCTCGCATCATCCGCCACGGATTCGTGGACGAGCCCCGCGAGACGGTCGTCGAGCAGAGACGTCAGGGCTTTTTTTACAGGCAAGGCTCACACGCGCCGCGGTGAATGCCAATCGACATGTCCCGCGCCTCCGGCTCGACTTCAAAACGACTACCGGACAGTCGCAGGGGCGGCTTAAACGAGTGTTGCGCGACTTGGCCGAATGCGCGGGATGCTTTCCGTAAGGTAACCAGACTTCCGTGCGCGGGCTTCGTTCACCATGGCGCGCGAAAACCCGAACCGGTTGAGGCGGAGTTCACGAAACCGGACGGATTTTCGCGTTCGATAGCGCGCGACATCCGCCACGGAGCCCGCCCGATGACTTTCCTGCTGCGCGCCGCGCTGGTGATCGGCGCGCTCTCGTACTGCGCGCTGCTGCGAACCGGCGCGGATCCGGCCGCGGAGACCCGCAAGCTCGCCGGCGCGGCCGCCGCCGGCGCCCGGAATGCGGTTCCGGCCGCCCTCGACGCGATCCCGGCGGAGACCCGGGACCGGGCGGTGCGTGCGGTGCTGGCACGGGGCCTGATGGCGGAGTTGAGCCGACGCGCCGGCGTGGACGAGCCCGAGCCGGCCTCGAACGACACGCTGGAAGCCTCCGACCGGCAGCCCGCGTGGCGGGGCCCGTCGGATCCGCGCTGAGATCGGGTTTCCAAAGGGCTGAGCCCTTTGGCGGGGTATCGGGGCGGAGCCTCGATGAAGAAGGGCTCCGCCCTGCACCCGCAAAAGGGCTGAGCCCTTGTGAATCCCTGATTTCGATACCTCAGCCGGCCTCGCCGCCGGTCGCCCGGAAGGCGCGCATCGGCAGGGGCGGGCGCTGTGCCCCGGCGCGCTCGGGGCCCTGGCGCAGCGTCGCCTCGGGACCGTGCAGCGGCTGGTGGGCCTCGCTCCGTCCGCGCTCGGCCAGCGGCGTGTCCAGGATCGCCGCGATCAGGTCCCGGGAGGCCGGACGGCTCACGGTCCGGAACAGGCGCACCAGGCCCGAGACACGCTCGGCCGAGCGCGCCACGCCCTGGTTGAGGGTGAGGAAGATGTAGACCGCCTCCTCCTCGTGCAGGCCGGCGGCGCGCAACCCGAGCGTCAGCAGGTCGTAGCGTGCCCCGGGATCGGTGACGACGGTGAGGAAGTCGTGGGCGATTCCGAGGCTGTCGGCCAGGGCCGCGATGAAGCGCGGGACGTCCTGGGCGGCCGAGAGGCCGGTCAGGGTCTCCCCGAGGCCGCGAGGCGGCGGCGGGCAGGGGCGCAGGGCGGCGGTCGCCTCGACGGTCCGGCCGATCACCTCGCGGCGGATCGGGTCGGCGTGCAGGTAGAGCGGCACGAGGTCGGCGGCCGAGACGTCGGGGCGGGCGAGCAGCCGGTGCGCGAGGTCGGCGACGCCACGGCCGCGGCTCACGAGGCGTGCGAGTGCCGCGCCGCGCAGGGTGACGCCGACATTGGCGGCGAGCGCCAGGTCGATCTCGATGCGACCTTCGCGGGACAACCCATCGACCGCCTCGCGGCTCAGCCCGACCCGGGTGGCGATGCGGGCGGCGACATCGGATCCGTCGGCGAGGGCGGCCTCGATCAGGCTGTGGCTCAGGACCGGGGCGAGCGTCACCACCGTGTCGCGCACGGCGCCGCCGCGGAGGGCGAGCGCCTCCAGGACGGCGGGCGGCGTCTCGGGGAAGGGGGCGAGCTTGCGGGCGACGACCTCGGCGGTCTCGTCGTCCACCGTGGGGATCAGGCCGCAGGCGAGGGATTCGAAGATCTCGATCTCGGCCCGGTCCCGGCCGGGTGCCCGAACGAACAGGTCGGTCTGCACCCGGAGGATCACCGGCTTGAGATCGAGATTCTCGATCCGTGCCAATTCGAGGAGCCCGGACAGGTCCGGCGGAGCGTCGACGGATGGGGGCATGAGGATCGGTTTACGCAAGACTGCAGTAAGCTCACGCTAACCGCATCGACGTGAATCGACCTTTAAGCCGCCTCCAGCGGTGCCGTGTCGTCCTGCATCATCCCGGGACCCCGCGGGGATTGTTCAGTGCGTCAGCCAGAGCGACAGGGTCAGCACCACCGCGATCGCCACGATGGCGCCCGCGAAGGCCGGCGTGATCCAGGGCGTGCGCTTCTGCATG
Organism: Methylobacterium sp. WL7; assembly: GCF_008040085.1. Lineage (NCBI taxonomy): Bacteria > Pseudomonadati > Pseudomonadota > Alphaproteobacteria > Hyphomicrobiales > Methylobacteriaceae > Methylobacterium > Methylobacterium sp. WL7. Next base: position 5,769 of record NZ_VRVG01000017.1, read on the forward strand.
ATCCCGGCCGCGGCCTTTTCGGAGGGCGCGCGCTCGTTCTGCCGCGCCAGGCGGACTTCCTGGGACGTCGGCGGTGCGCCGCCGGCCTCCTCGCAGGTGCCGAGCGGGGCGGCGCCGACATCGACATGGGGAATCTTGTCGCCGGTCCGCCCGCTGTCGATATCGCCCTTGAGCTGCGCCGAGGTCGGGTTGTCCGAATCCGGCGGCGGGTCGGCCTGCAGGTTTCCGGGTGACGGCGGGGTTTCGGATCTCAGCAGCATGGGTGGAACTCCAGTATCTCCGGGTCAACGTCCGATATCCGCTGCCGGCTGCGCCCATGGTGTCGCGGATCTCAAGTCTCGCCGGATCCGCGCTTCAGCAACGGCCGCGCGAGGCTGTGCCCGTCCTCAACGAATCCGGCGGCCTGGCAGAAGGCGCGCAGGTCGTCCTGGCCGGGGCCGGCGCTCAGGACCAGCCGGTCGCACCCGGCCTGCCGCGCCGCCCGCCCGGCCGCCTTCAGCAGCACCCGGCCGATGCCCCGGCGCCGGGACTCCGCCGCGACCATCAGGGTGGTGATCAGGCCCGTCGCCCGGGGCGCCTCCAGGGTGCGGACGGGACTGAGCGCGATCAGGCCGCTCGGCGGGCCCCATTCCACCGCCACCAGGGCCGTGCCGCCGCCGCCCTGAAGCGCGTCGAGCCGGGCCGCCAGGTCCGCCGCGCCGACCGCGACGCCCGCCGCACCCAGGAGATCCGCGAGACCCGGAGCGTCGGACCCCGCGGCGGCGCGGATCTCCAACCCGTAGCGATTGCCCAACCCACGCTCCCGTACCGTGTTGCCGGGCGGTCAACGCGAGCCTTCGCGATCGGTCGCATCCGGTGCGTTTCAGATCCGGCCGCGATCCGCCCCGCCTGCGACGCGGCCCTCCATAACGGGCATGCGCGTCGCGGGGTCGAAAAACGGTCGGCCGCCGCGCCGGCCCGCACCGGACAGGATCACGCGGAGCCGGTCCGGCACCGGACGCGCGGTATCGGCTGCGGAACGGGCGTGCCGTTGGCGGCTTTGCACCGCAGCCGAAAGAGTCATGGGAGTGCGCAGCATGTCGAGCCGGGTGCCGGACCGAACCGAAGACGGGCAGGGCGGCGATGCGCCGGACGCGGGCGGGCGGTCGACCGCGCCCGGCCGTCAGCCCGAGGCCGACAAGCCCGAGAAGAGCGAGGCCGAGAAAGCCGAGACGGAGCGCGCCGCGGGGGACGTGGCCGACGATCTCGCCGACTTCGCCTGACCGGTCGCGACGGGGCGATCCCCGGAACGCAGACATGGTTCGGGCGGCGCACGGGGTGTGCGCCGCCCGAATCATCAGTCGGATCGAGGTTCCGTGATCGAGGCCGCCCGAGACCGGGCGGCTTGCAGGATCAGGCGACGTGCAGGATCAGGCGGTTTCCTTGGCCTTGCGCGGACGGCTCGCCTTCTTCGGCTTCTCGGCCGGCTCCTCCTCGGGCTCCTGCACCGGCGCCGCGGACTTGCGGCGCTGCTGGCCGAGGCCGAGGCTGCGGGCGAGTTCGGACCGCTGGGCCGAGTAGCTGGCGGCCGTCGAGGGGTAGTCCCGCGGCAGGCCGAAGCGCTCGCGATACTGCTCGATGGTCAGGCCGTTGCGCGACAGGTGCCGCTTCAGCGTCTTGTAGGGCTTGCCGTCGATGAACGAGATCAGCGCGTCCGGGGTCACCGACTTGCGGATCTGGGCCGGCGTCGGCTTGTCGGCCGTCTCGGTGACGGCCGCCGCCGGAGCGGAGAGCTTCGCCAGAGCCGCGTGAACGCCGGCCAGGAGCGCGGGCAATTCGCTGATCGGGACGGAATTATTCGAGACATACGCGGACACGATGTCCGACGCCTGCTCGATAAAGGTCTGCTGCTGATCTGTGGCGATGTCGTCCATCGATGTCTCCCTCTATCCGACGGTGGGGCACGGTTCTATCGTCTGTGCAACAAAATCAAGTCGTCGTCGAGAGTTTCCTTACATAATGCGTCGGCCATGAACACGCATATTACTCAAGCCGTCGGTGCAGCTGAAATCGTCGCCCGAGCAACGCGATGGCGGCGAACCGCACTTGAACGAGATCCGGTCCTTGTGGTCCGCGGGCGTTACGCCTTCGGGACGCGCCGATCCTGCGGCGTGGTCTGAGAAAAACGTTGCCCGGTCTCGCAACAAACCCGAAACACGTCGCACGCGGCGGGATCCGGGGCGTGCGCGGGGCACGGGATTGTAGACCGTCGGCCCGATGACGATGTCGGCGGAAGCAGATCTGGGGATAGCGGCGTGGATCAACCATCGGAGCGGGGCACGGTCTTCGGCGCCCACATCCCCTTCGTGGATCATTGCGGGATCGAGGCCCTGGACGTGCGAGAGGGCCGCACCCGGCTGCGCCTCGTCCTGCGGCCCGAGCACGCCAACAACCTCGGCATCGCCCATGGCGGCGTGATCTGCACGCTCCTCGATGTCGCCCTCGGCACCGCCGCCCGCCTGAAGGCCGGGCGGCCCGTGGTGACCCTGGACATGCAGACGCGGTTCCTCGCACCGGGGCGCGGAACCCTGATCGCGGAGGGGCGCGTCACCCGGGCCGGACGCTCGGTGACCTTCTGCGAGGCCGAGATCCGCGACGCGCAGGGCGAGCTGGTGGCGAGCGCCACCGGCCTGCTCAAGCCCGTGGGCGAGGGCGCCCCGCGCTGACGCCGGTTCCGGTCCGGCGAATTGTCGCCCGCCGATTGACGCCCCATCGGCACAGTGGGAAAGCCTATCGCATGACCATGCCGGACGCCGCCCGCGCAGCCCTGACTGCCCCCCTGTCCGAGGCCGACGTGACGGCCATGAAATCCGAGGCCGCGGCCTGGTTCGCGACCCTGCGCGACCACATCCTGGCGGCCTTCGAGACCCTGGAGGCCGAGGCCGAGGGGCCGTTCCATCCGGACGCGCCGACGGCACCGGGCACCTTCGAGAAGACCCCCTGGAGCCGCACCGACCATACCGGCCGGCCCGGCGGCGGCGGCGTCATGGCGATGCTCAAGGGCCGGGTGTTCGAGAAGGCCGGGGTGCACATCTCCACGGTCCACGGCGAGTTCGCCCCGGAATTCCGCGCCCAGATGCCCGGCGCCGCCGAGGATCCGCGCTTCTTCGCCACCGGCATCTCGCTGATCGCGCATCCGTGGAACCCGCATGTGCCGACGGTGCACATGAACACCCGCTTCGTGGTGACCACGAAGGCGTGGTTCGGCGGCGGCGCCGACCTCACGCCGGTCCTGGTGCGGCGGCGCAGCCAGGACGATCCGGACAGCCGGCACTTCCACGCCTGCCTGGAGCGCGCCTGCGCAGCCCACGGCGTCGACCATGCGGCCTACAAGGCGTGGTGCGACGAATACTTCCATCTCAAGCACCGCAACGAGCCCCGCGGCATCGGCGGTATCTTTTACGACTATCGCTGGAGCGGAGATCCGCAGGCGGATCTGGCCTTCACGCGCGACGTCGGCCGCGCCTTCCTGGAAGCCTATCCGAAAATCGTCCGCGACAACGTCCGCAACGCCTGGACCGAGGCCGACCGCGAGGAGCAGCAGGTCCGGCGCGGGCGCTACGTCGAGTTCAACCTGCTCTACGACCGGGGCACGATCTTCGGGCTGAAGACCGGCGGCAACGTCGCCTCGATCCTGTCGTCCCTGCCGCCCACCGTGCGCTGGCCATGAGGGCGTTCCGTTGAGCGCCGGGCTGCCGTCGGCTTTCGCGCCCCAGCAGGATGCGGCGCTGAAGGCCATCGCCGCCTGGCGGAAGGCGGGCGGAAGCCAGGTGTTCCGGCTGTTCGGCTATGCCGGCACCGGCAAGACCACGCTGGCCCGCCGGATCGCCGAGGATGTCGACGGCACCGTGGTGTACGGCGCCTTCACCGGCAAGGCGGCCTCGGTGATGCGCCAGAAGGGCTGCTACGACGCCGCCACGATCCACTCGCTGATCTACCGCACCAAGGAGGCGGAGGAGGGCGGCCCGACCTTCACGCTGAACCGCTCGGGCCCGGCCGCGAAGGCCGACCTCATCATCATCGACGAGTGCTCGATGGTCGATTCCGACCTCGGCAACGACCTGCTGTCCTTCGACCGGCCGGTCCTGGTGCTGGGCGACCCCGCGCAGCTGCCCCCCGTGCGCGGCGGCGGCTTCTTCACGGAGGCCGAGCCCGACGTGATGCTCACCGAGGTGCACCGGCAGGCCAAGGACGACCCGATCGTGCGCATGGCCATGACCGTGCGCGAGGGCGGACGGCTGGAACTCGGCACCTACGGGCAGAGCCGGATCGTCTCCCGGCGCACGCTGGACCCGGCCGAGGTGCTGGAATGCGACCAGGTCCTGGTCGGCCTCAACAAGACCCGCCGCCTCTACAACAACCGGCTCCGCGAACTCGCCGGCCACACCGACCCGATGCCGGCGGTGGGCGAGAAGCTGGTGTGTCTCCGCAACGACCGGGTGAAGGGCCTGCTCAACGGCTCGACCTGGACGGTGCAGGCCCTGCGCGCGCCGCCGCGCCCGGACCTGATCCGCCTCGACGTCGTCCCCGAGGACGACCCAGCGCTGCGCCGCCGCGCCACCGACATCAAGGTGCTGCGCGCGATGATCACCGGGAGCGACGAGGAGATCCCGCTGTTCCTGCGCCGCGAGACCGATGAGTTCACCTACGGCTACGCGCTGACCGTCCACAAGGCGCAGGGCTCGCAATGGGACCGGGTGACCCTGTTCGACGAATCCTACGCCTTCCGCGAGCACCGCGCCCGCTGGCTCTACACCGGCCTCACCCGGGCCGCGCAGGCGATCACGATCGTGGTCTGACCGGCCCACGCCGCCGCTTGTGAAGCCCGACCCCGCGTGCTACGCACCGCCCGTCTCATTGAGGCACCTCGCGGAGAGGTGGCAGAGCGGTTGAATGCACCGCACTCGAAATGCGGCATGCCTGCAAGGGCATCGGGGGTTCGAATCCCCCCCTCTCCGCCAGTCGGATTCCATAAGCCGATGCTCTGAACGGAAAGAGCGTCGCGGCAACAATCGCCGCCCCAGGCTGTAATCCAGGTCTTGAAGTAGCGTGTGCCGGCTCGTTTCCGATGTTGCCGGACAACGTGGCAGGTTCCGCGCGAGGGCTGACGCCAAACCGCGTTCGGCGCGGACAGCGGGCAGCAGTGGGCTTGGACATGACTGCACCGGACCTGCCGCCGCTGGACGCGGCCGTCCTCCCCGCGGGCATCCGCGCGCGCTTCGTCGCGGGTGTGAACGGCCTGCGCATGCATGTGCTGGAGGCCGGACACGGGGAGCCCGGCCGGCCCTGTCTTCTGCTGCTGCACGGCTTTCCCGAGTTGGCCTATTCCTGGCGCAAGGTGATGCCGGCCCTCGCGGAGGCCGGGTATCACGTCGTCGCCCCAGACCAGCGTGGCTACGGGCGTACCGCCCCGGGGCCGGTGGCCTACGAGGCCGACCTCGCGCCCTTCCGCATGCACAACCTGCTCCTCGACGTGCTCTGCCTGCTCGGGGCACTCGGCCGGGAGCGGGTCGCGGCGGTGATCGGGCACGATTTCGGCGCCTGGGTCGCGGGCTTCTGCGCCCTGGCCCGGCCCGACGTGTTCGGATCGGTCGTCCTGATGAGCGCGCCGTTCGTGGGGGCACCCACCCGCGACGCCCTGGCGGACAGCCTGACTCCACCCGCACAGGATCCGATCCACGCGGCTCTGGCCGGTCTGCCGCGCCCGCGCGCGCACTACCACCGCTACTTCGCCTCCCCGGCCGCGGCACCCGACATGGACGGCAGCCCGACACAGGTTGCCGCGTTCCTGCGCGCCTACTTCCATCACAAGAGCGCCGACTGGCCGGGCAACCCGCCGCATCCGCTCTCGGGCTGGACGGCCGAGGCCCTCGCCGAGATGCCGACCTACTACGTCATGGACCTCGGCCGGAGCATGCCCGCGACGGTGGCGCCCGAAGGGCCGGAGGACGGGGGCGCCGGCTGCGCGTGGCTCACCGATCGGGAACTCGGCGTCTACGCGACGGAGTATGCGCGCACCGGCTTCCAGGGCCCCCTGCAGGGCTATCGCTGCCGCATGGATGGGAGCCTCGCGCGCGATCTCGGGCGGTTCGCGGGTCGGCGCATCGAGGGGCGGGCGCTTTTCGTGGCCGGGCGTCGCGACTGGGGTCCGTTTCAGGCACCGGGCGCCTTGGAGCGGATGGGCACGCGGGCCTGCGCCGATTTCCTCGGCTGCCATGTCGTGGAGGGGGCCGGACATTGGGTCCAGCAGGAGCAGCCGCAGGCCGTCTCCGACCTGCTGCTCGCGTTCCTCCGGTCTCACGCGGCCGGACCGGCCCTCCGGGCTTGATCGCGCGCCGCGTCGCACTCGAGATAGGCCCGCCGCGCGTTCGCCGCCTCGGTCGCACCCGGCGGCGCACCGAGGGGCGGAATGGGCCTGGGCAGCGCTGCGATTTCCCCGCATGTCTCGCGCCCGCCCCCGGGAGGTCCGTCGCGCGCCGCCTCCCGAACCGCAATCACCGACACGACAGGATTTCCCATGGCCGGCCTCAAGGACAAGCGTGGCTTCATCGATAAGGACCGGCTCGATCTATCGGAACGCAAGGCCATCGAGTTCTGGATGAAGCGCTGGGGCGTCACCCAGGACCAGCTGATCGCGGCGCACCGGAAGGTCGGCCGGATGACGAAGGACATCGCCGTCGAGCTGGGCAAGAAGCGGTAGGCGCACACGCGCCCCGACGGGACAGCTCGTCGGGTCGGGGCGTCGATCGGGAGTCGGAGGCAGCATCCGGCTTCGTGAAGGCCATCCCGCAGGACGCACGCCACGGCGCCCTACAGGCTCGGGCGCAGCCCGCGCACCGGGCTCGCGGCCTCCAGCAGCGTGGCGACGTGCAGGATGGTCGACTCGGCCTGCCAGCTCGCCACGACCTGGACGTTGATCGGCAGGCCCTCGCCGCTCGTCCCGAACCGCATCGACAGGCCGGGCAGGCCGGTGACGTTCAGCGGCACCGTCGCGCCTTGGAGGTAGGTGGCGTCGACGGTCTGCCCGTCGATGACGAACGCGGTGACGCCGTGCTTGTGGGCCGGGATCGGCAGGACCGGGGTGATCAGCGCGTCGTAGCGCCGGAAGTACGCGGCATAGCCGTCCCGCAGCCGCTCCGCCGCCTGCTCGGCCGCGATGTAGTCGTCCATCGACGAGTCCGGGAGCGCCAGCATGGTCTTGGCCATCGTATACATCTGGTCCTCGTGCCCGGCGGTCGCCTCCCGGAAGGCCGGCTTCATCTCCATGACGTGGAGCGTGTTGAACACGTCGAGGGCGAAGTCGCGCTCCAGCGCCGGGATGCGCACGGCCTCCACGACGCAGCCCGCGCCCTTGAGCGCCTCGGCCGCGGCCCGGACGGTGGCGGCGACCTCCGGATCGATCGGGCCGAAGCCCGGCTCGACCAGCCAGCCCACCCGCAGCGGACGGCCGGGCGCGGTGCCGAGGCCGGCATCGGCGGCGACGGTGCGGGACGCGTAGCCGTCCTCGCCGTCGGGCCCGGACAGGAGCGAGAAGGCCAGGGCGAGGTCCCGGATCGAGCGGGCCATCGGGCCGACATGCCAGAAGCGCCGCGGCGCGCGGGGCCAGATCCCGGTCATCGGCACCCGCCCGTGGGTCGCCTTCAGCGAGACGATGCCGGTCTGGGCGGCCGGGCCCCGGACCGAGATGGCGAGGTCGGTGCCGAGGCCGAGCGGCGACATGCCCGCCGCGATGGCCGCCGACTCGCCCCCGCTCGACCCGCCGGGCGTCCGCTCCAGGTCCCAGGGGTTGTTCGAGCGACCGGAGAGCAGGTTGTCGCTCTCGATCCAGTAGGAGAATTCCGGCAGGTTGGTCTTGGCCAGCAGGATCGCCCCGGCGGCCTTGAGGCGGGCGACGCTCGTGGCATCCGTGGCGGGGATGCGGCCCCTGAAGATCGGCGAACCGCGCTGGGTCGGGACGCCGGCGGTGTCGATCGAATCCTTCACGGTGAACGGCACCCCGTGCAGGGGCCCGATCTCACCGCCGGCCAGGATCGCGGCCTCGGCCGCGCGGGCGCCGTCGAGCGCATCCTCCGCCACGGTGACGATGGCGTTGACCTTGGGATCGACGGCCGCGATGCGGTCGAGATGGGCCTGCATGACCTCCACGGGCGAGACCTGGCGGGTGCGGATCAGCGCGGCGAGCTGTGTCGCGTCCGAGAAGACGATGTCGGTTGTCATGAGCCGGTGTCCTTCGCGATGGATGTCGAGGATGGGAGGCGCCTGCCGCGGCGCGGGCCTCTGCCGGGCCGGGGCGCATCGCCCCGGGGCCGGTCGCCGACCGCGCGGATGCGCGGCCGGACGGTGTGCCGCGACGGAAAGCGGTGTCGTCAGCCGTTCGCGAGCTGCGCGAGGAGACGCGCGGCGGCGGGCTCGGACGAGGCCGGGTTCTGGCCGGTGATCAGCAACCCGTCGGCCACCACGTACGGCGCCCAGTCGTCGCCCCTGGAGAACCGGCCGCCGTTGCGCCGGAGTTCGTCCTCGACCAGGAACGGCACCACCCGGGTGAGGCCGACGGCCTCCTCCTCGGTGTTCGTGAACCCGGTCACCGCCTTGCCCTGGACGAGGGGCGTCCCGTCGGGGGCCTTCGCGTGGCGCAGGGCGCCGGGGGCATGGCAGACGAGGGCGACGGGCTTGCCGGCTTCCAGTGTCGTCTCGATCAGCTTGATCGAGGCCGGGTCCTCGGCGAGGTCCCAGAGCGGACCGTGGCCGCCCGGATAGAACACGGTGTCGAACGCCTCATGGGAGACGGCATCGAGCCGGGTCGTGGTCTCCAGCGCCGCCAGCGCGTCCGCGTCCGCCTCGAAGCGGCGCGTCGCGTCCGTCTGCGCGCCCGGCTCGCTGCTCTTGGGGTCCAGCGGCGGCCGTCCCCCCTGGGGCGAGGCCAGCACGATCTCGGCGCCGGCATCCTTGAACACGTAATAGGGCGCGGCGAGCTCTTCCAGCCAGAAGCCGGTCTTGCGGCCGGTGTCGCCGAGCCGATCGTGGGAGGTCAGCACCATCAGGATCTTCATCGTCGTTCTCCGTGATCGTCCAGGTTGGAGGGGGGCGTCCGGCGGCCGATCGACCGATCGGTCGGCCCGGATTTCAAATGGGTCGGGGACGCCGAGGCGGCGTCAGTGCGCCTTCGCCGGGTCGTCCGCGCGCTGCTCTTGTGCCGGTGCCGCCTCCACCGGCCGAAGCTGCGGGTTCACGTGGCGGCCGTCGTCGAGCCTGCTGCTGGCCATGCGGACGGCGCCGATGGTCTCCAGGGTGATCCGCTCCTGCGCCGTGGCCGCGGAGCTGCCGAGGAGGGCGGCGCTGATCAACCCGGCGGTGACGAGGGCGGGGAGGGCCGAAATCTTCGTTCCGTGGGGCATGAGCGCGCTCCTTGCGTGGTGTCCGGACCTCCACGGGTCCGGGGAGGCTTCATCGTTTCTATGAGTAGACCAGTCGTCTTTAATTCGGGCACAGGCACGCGTGGTTCGGCCGCCCGTGTCGATCCTCGGGCTCGCGTCAGGCGAGTCCGAGGATCTGTCGCGTGGTCGTCATCGCGGCCTCGAACGGCGCGTCGGTCCGCACGATCTTCGCCATCAGGCTCGCGCCGAGCCAGACGTGATAGAGCGCCTCGGCGGTGGCGTGCGGCGCGCCCGCGACCTTCAGCGAGCCCTCCGCGGCCCCCGCCTCGATCGCCCGGGCCAGCCGCTCGATGATCCCGGCGGTCCCGCCCTTGAGGGCGAGCCGCATCGCCTCGGACAGGTCCGAGACCTCCGCGGCGAGCTTCACCGCCAGGCACTTGCGCTGATAATCGACGCTGCCCTGCGTCGCCTGCCACTTGCGCCAGTAGTTCATCAGGCGCTCGGCATGGTTGAGCCCCGGCTCCGCGAGGGTCGCATCCAGCGCGGCGAGGTAGCTTTCGAAGTAATCGGCCAGAAGTGCCTCGCCGAACGCCTCCTTCGAGCCGAAGTAATGGTAGAACGAGCCCTTCGGCACCCCGGCCGAAACCAGGATCTCGTTGAGCCCCACCCCGGAAAACCCCTTCGCGCCCACCAGACCGTAGGCGGTGTCGAGGATCTCCTGCCGGGTGTCGGTATGCGCGTTGAGGCGTGCCATGACGCTGAGATAGCCTTGATTAGACCGGTCGTCTAGTGCCGAAGTGCATGTTTTTTCGTTCAGGCTCCGGTTGGCTCCCGGTGAAGCGCATCCGTGGTGGTTGCCGCCGCACGCCAATTCAGGCCGCTGCGGCCCGCCCCTTCGATGGCAAGGTCCGACAGCTGCTCCCCGCCCGACCACGCCCGGCGCGGATCGCATTCAGACGACCAGCCCTTTCAAGGTGTTTGCAGCAGCGGTCGGCATCGGACTGTCCCGCTTGGCTGGTGAGCCCTGGACTTTGCAGAGGCCATTCTGAAAACAGCCTCGTCATCCCGGGGCCGCGAAGCGGAAACCCGGGATCCGTGGAGGAAGGATCGCTTTCTGCGACCCATTTCCTGCTTCCGTGCCACCGTTTCGGCTGTCACCCGAGCAGATCACGCGCCTCCCTTTCCCGGACAGGTGAAGCGAAGCAGAACCTGATTCGGGACCCAGCACACGAAGCGCCGCGCCAGCGGCACGGGTTGATCGAACGGACGCTGCGCGCCGTCGTGTGCTGGGTCCCGGGTCGCATTCCGCTGACGCTGCATGCGCCCGGGAAAAGGGCCGTGCAGACCGGCTCAACGCCCTATCCTGGCTCTCAGCCAAACACCTCGAAGGGGCTGATTCATACGACCTGCAAACCAAGTCGCCCGCAGATCCAGTCCTGCGCCGCATCGATGTCGGCGAAGGTCGGCGGGCACGGATCGTCCACCATGCCGAACCCGGCCTCGAGGAACCACTTGCCGGCATCGGCCTCGTGCATCTCCGAGAGTCGCACCAGGACCGCGACGAGGAAGCCTTCGTGGAAGACGAGCTGGCTCTCCTGATCCTCGCTCCCGGTGCCGACCTGCACGGGTTGAAGGCGTAGGCTCATGCCGCGTCCCTCCCTCCGAGATGCAGGTAGTTCGGCTTGAACTCGGCGAACGCCTCCAGACCCACGAGATCCAAGATCGTCACCTGCTGCCCCGAGAACGCGATCAGGCCGCGCCGCTGCAGGCTGGTCAGGACGCGGTTGACGTGTACGGCGGCCAGCCCGATGGTGTCGGCCATGTCATCCTGGGTGATCGGAAGCGCGTAGCTCTGGCCCTGGCCGGCCGTGCGGCCGACGGCGCGCAGCCGCAACAGCAATTCGCAGAGCAGATGCGCGATGCGCTCGTCCGCGGAGCGGCGGCCGATATTGACCAGCCATTCGCGCAGGGTCGCCTCGTCCACCAGGGTCGCCAGCCGCAGGGCGTGGGTGATGCCGGGATGGCGGTCGAGCAGGCCCTGGATGGTGTCGAGGTCGATCCGCACCACGTGACACGTGGAGAGTGTGCCGATCGCATGGTCCATGGCCTTCAGCAGCGCCACGTCGAGGTCGCAGTAATCGCCCGGAACCAGGTAGGCCATGATCTGGCGCGCGCCGCTCGCCCGGAGCTTGTAGCGGCAGGCGATGCCGTCGAGGATCAGGTAGACGCCGTCCGGTTTGTCGCCCTCCCGGATCAGGGCGGTCCCGGGCTCGACGACCTGCGGGTTCGCGCTGATCCGCCGCAGAACGTCCTTGTCGTCCTCCGAGAGCTTGGCGAGGCTCTCGAGCTTCGCGATCAAAGGATTGTTCGTTGCTCCGGCGGGAGGATTCGCGCCGCCGCCGGCATCCGTCCTGTCGTCGTCCTGCATCGCCTCTCACCTGGGTCACACACGGGGATACGATCCCGTATTCGCCATCCGGCAGGGCTTTTTAGATCAGCGTTTGGTCCATCGATACCCTGTCCAACGGTCGCAATACGAAGTGTCGGATATCGCACACGGGGGGAGCCGCTCGATCAGGCCTGCCCGCCGCGGGTCTCCCGATGCGCGAGCACAGCCTTCGCCGGGTAGAACATCGCGTGGCCGTTCGTGGCGACGATGACCGCCCGATCCGTATCGGAGCTGCCGTCCGGCGCGGCCTCCAGAGCGACCCGCCGCCCTTGGCCGCCGGAGCGAGGCGGACAAGCCACGCTGCGTTCCGCACCGCAGGGCGCAGTCTCTCTTCCAGACTGAATCGGCTCGGTCCTTGACTTATGCGCAATCTGCGTCTTAGTTATGCTCAAGTTGAGCATAGTTGACGCCATGACCGAACCCGAGTTCCTCGCCGGATACGACCCCGCCGCCTACGCGCGGCCGGCGCTCGCCGTCGATCTGGTCCTGCTGGGCCTGTGCGCCGGCCGCCTGACCGCGCTCCTGACGGAGCGCACGCAGCATCCCCATGCCGGCCGCTGGGCGCTGCCGGGCGGTTTCGTCGGCATCGCCGAGACCCTGGACGCGGCGGCCGGGCGGGTCCTGCGGGAGAAGGTCGGGATCCCGCAAGCGCGCCTCGAACAGCTCTACACCTTCGGCGCCCTGGACCGCGATCCGCGCATGCGCATCGTCTCCGTGGCTCATCTGGCGCTGCTGCCGGAGCGGACCTTCGCGGAGGCGCTCGCGGGCGGACGGGGCCTGACGGCCGCGACCGTCGCGGTGCCCTGGGAGGGCGAGGCCGGCGGCCCCGTCTCGGCCCTGCCGGCGGACGGGGAACCGCGCGCGCTGGCCTTCGACCATGCCGACATCCTGGCGCTCGCCGTGCTGCGGCTGCGCGGCAAGCTCGACTATTCGGACGTCGCCTTCGCGCTCCTGCCGGAGACCTTCACCCTCCGGCAGCTCCAGGACGTGCACGCGGCGATCCTGGGTACGCCGCTGAACAAGCCCGCCTTCCGCCGCCGCATGCTCGACCGCGGCTGGCTGGAGCCGACCGGCATGCGCGAGGCCGGCACGGCGTTCCGCCCGGCCGAGCTCTATCGGTTCCGACCGTCGCGTTGACCCGCAAGGAGGACATCATGGCTACGATCCGCAACATCGGCCTGATCGCCCAGCTGAGGAGCGAGGCGAGCCGCCACGTCATCCGCTACAGCAGCGGCGGCGTCCGCCAGAGCGGCCGGGGACTGGTCTTCTGGTTCAGGCCCGAGACCGCCAGCATCAGCGAGGTGCCGGTGGACGACCGCGAGATGACGCTGTTCGTGCGCGGCCGCAGCCGGGACTTCCAGACGGTCGCGGTTCAGGGGACGGTCGGCTGGCACGTCGTCGATCCCGAACTGCTGGCACGCCGGGTCGATTTCTCGATCAACCTCGCCACCGGCCGCCTGCAGGGCGAGCCGATCGAGCAGATCGAGGCGCGCCTCAGCGGCATCGCCGGCCAGGCGGTCCTGCAGTATCTCGGCGCCGCGCCGATCGGCGCCCTGCTCGATGCGGGCCCCGAGCCGCTGCGGGTAATCCTCGAGGCGGTCCTGGCATCGGCCCCGGCGCTCGCCGAGATCGGGGTCGCGGCGGTGTCGGTGCGGCTCACCAACCTCGCACCCACCAGCGAGCTGGAACGCGCCCTGCAGACGCCGACCTACGAGGCGCTGCAGCAGAAGGCCGACGAGGCGACCTTCGCCCGCCGCGCCCTCGCGGTCGAGAAGGAGCGGGCCATCGCGGAGAACGAACTCGCGACCAAGACCGAGCTGGCCCGGCGCGAGACGCTCCTGATCGTGCAGGAGACGCAGAACGCCCGCGACCGGGCGGCCGGCCTCGCCGAGGCCCAGGGGCTCGAGGCGGCGGCCGAGGCCGAGCGGATCCGGCTCGTCGAGGGCGCCCGCGCCGAGGCCGAGCAGCAGCGCGCCGCGATCTACCGCGACATGCCGCCGGCCGTGCTGCTCGGGCTCGCCGCACGGGAATTCGCCGGCAAGCTCGACACGATCGAGCACCTCAACGTCACGCCCGACCTGCTCGCGGCGGCCCTGGGCGAATTCCGCCGGGCCGTGCCGCTGCCGGCCGCGACGCGCTGAGGGGGCGGGCCATGGCAGGGGTCACGCCCCGGGTGGTCTTCGTGATCCGCGACACCGATTACGAGCTGCTGCTGATCCGGCACGCGACCCGCGGCCAGGTCCGGTTCTTCCTGGAGAGCCGCGGGCAGTCGATCGCGGAGATCGAGGACCGCCACGCGCGGGCCCACGCGGTCCTCGCGCAGGCCCGCGCGTGCGTGCCGACGGAGTGGCGCCAGGCGCTGGTGCGGCGCCCCGACCTCGACCGCTTCCTGTTCGCCCCCGAGGACGTCGTGGTCGCGGTGGGCCAGGACGGGCTCGTGGCCAACGTCGCGAAGTATCTCGACGGGCAGCCGGTGGTCGGCGTCAATCCGGCGCCCGACCTCTACGACGGCATCCTGGCGCGCGCCCCGGTGGAGCGGCTGGGGGCGCTGCTGCCGGCCAGCGTCGCCGGAGCCGCGCGGATCGAGCGCCGCACCATGGTGCAGGCGGTGCTCGACGGCGGCGCGCGGCTGCTGGCGCTGAACGAGATCTTCGTCGGCCACCGCAGCCACCAATCCGCGCGCTACCGGATCGCGGATCGCGGCCGGGCGGAGGACCAGTCGTCGAGCGGCCTGATCGTGGCGTCCGGGACCGGCCTGACCGGCTGGGCCCGGTCGATCAGCGACGCGACCCACATCGCCCTCGATGTCGGCGTCGAGGAGGCGGCGGTCGGCTACTGGGTGCGCGAGCCGTTTCCGAGCGTCGCCACCGCGACGGGCCTGCGCGCGGGCAAGCTCGCCGCCGATTCCCTCACCGTGACGTCGCGGATGAACGAGGGCGGCGTCGTGTTCGCCGACGGGATCGAGCAGGATTTCCTCGCCTTCGACTGGGGGCGGCGCGTGGACATCGCCCCCGCCGCCCGGACCCTCAACCTCGTCGTCGCCTGAGACCGCGGGCCGCGTTCGGGGCGGGCGGCGTCACCGGCCCAGCGCACGCGGCCCTCGTCGAGACGCCGGCAACCGGGCGGGGCAACGCGTCGGGGCGCGCGCCGCCGTCGCGTCATGCGGCGACGGGCCTGACCACCACGTCCTCGGCGTCGACAAGGGTCGCCATGACGCCGGACTGGATCCGAGCGAAGACCGCGTCGGGATCGCCCATGCTCTGCATCAGGACGGCGCACGAGAGGGCGATGACGTGCGGGGTGCGGTCAGGCCCTTCGGCGAGGAACGCGCGGATCGCCTCGACCAGGGATGCGTCCGGGTCCTCCTCCGGCAGGGTGCTCAGGACGTGCGCGCAATCCTGCCGCAGCGACGCCAACGCGGTGTCCACCACCGAGACCCAGTGCCGGGCCTGGTCGTGGATGAGCCAGCGCACCGACCCCTCGGCCACCGGGGCCAGTCCCGCGAGATAGCGCCGAGCGGCTGCGTCATCGAACATGGCGTGGGCTTTAGCGCCCGCCCTCCGAAACGCCAACGCGTCGGATGACCGGTTCGGACCGCCGGCCTGTTGCCGGCGCGGGACCCGGGCGGCATGGTGTCGGCCCCGGAACAGGCGAAGCGAGCATTCGAGCCATGGGTCTGCTGGACGGATTGCTGGGACACGGCGCCGAAGTCGACGCCGCCTCCCTCGAGCGGCGGCTCGCGGGCATCCTGATCGACGGCGAGACGGCGCGCCTGGCGTTCAAGATCATCCGGGACGTGTTCGTGTTCACGGAACGCCGGATCATCCTGATCGACGTGCAGGGCGTCACCGGCAGCAAGGTCGAATTCACCTCGATTCCCTACCGGGCGGTGGTCCGCTTCTCGGTGGAGACGGCCGGCACCTTCGATCTCGACGCCGAGCTCAAGATCTGGGTCTCGGGCACGCCGCAGCCGATCGAGCGCACCCTCAAGAAGGGCGCCGACGTGCGCGGCATCCAGCGCGCCCTGGCCGAGGGCGTGCTGCGCTAGAGCGGTGCCCGAGCGCTGGGCGCCGGCTCATCGGGGCGCCGCGCCGCTCCGCGATCCGACCGGGGCCATCGCCTCGAACACGCCGTCCCGGCGCACCAGCGCGTGGAACAGCGCCGCCGCCACATGGGTCAGCACCAGGGCGAAGAACGCGAAGGCGAGGTAGAAATGCGCGTTCCACAGCAGCGTATGGAGCGCGGCGTTCTGCGGTAGGATCGCGGGCAGGCGTAGGCCGCCGTAGAGCACGACCGGGTAGGCCCCGGCCGACAGCATCGCCCAACCCAGAAGCGGCATGGCGAACATGAGCGCGTAGAGCCCGTAATGGGACAGGTGCGCGGCGAGCTTCATCGGCGCCGGCAGGTCGGCCGGCAGGGGCGGGCTCCCGCTTCGCGCCCGCACCGCCAGCCGGATCAGGGCGAGGACGAAGATCGCCACGCCCAGCGTCTTATGGGTCGCGAGCAGCGGCACGTATGTGGGCATGATCGTCGAGACCATGCCGACCCCGATGAAGAACATCGCGACGATGCACGCGGCCATCGACCAGTGCAGCAGCCGCTGGCCGCCCGTGAAGCGCTTGCCGTCTGTCGTCATCGCCGCGCCTCCGCCGTGCGCCCGGGATAGTCCTTCTCCTCCGCGGTGCGGAGGTCGTAGGATCGCGCGTAGGCCGCCGAGCGCGCCGCCGGGAACGGGTCGTCGGAGACCCGGATGCCGTCCGGCAGGATCGTCGGATCGAAGTTGATGTCGCGGCAGGGGCCGTCCGCCTCGGGCTCGATGCGCTGAACCACCAGGGTGCCCGCCTCCACGCTGCGCCGTCCCTCCGGCCAGGCCCGGCTCGGATCGGCGGTCGGGTCGCCGGGCTCGGCGACCGTGAGGACAAGCGTCCAGCGTTGCGGCCCGGCCGCGACCCGGTCCGTGATCTCCTGCTCCAGGTAGGCGGGGCCGCGCTTGGCCAGGTCCTCGGGCGTGATCCGCTCCGCCTGCGCCTCGGGACGGAACGACCAGCGCACCGCCCGCTCGGCGCCGGACGCGTCGGTGACCCGGAAGGCGTTGAGGCTGTTGTAGGGCTCCTGCGCATAGCTCGCGGTCCAGTCGGGGCTCTTGGCCCAGGCGCCGAACGGGGCGAACCCCGGATGCGCGGCGACGAAGGCCGCCATCGCGTTCGGCTCCTTGCTCGCCGGGACCCGCAGCAGGGCGTAGAACGCCTCCGGGGTGGAAACCGGGAAGACCGGCGCGTTGATCATGGCGGTGCGCCACACCGCGCCGTCGTCCGCCGTGATCTGCAGCCCCAGGCCCCGCACCCGGACGGTGGCATCCGGCGCGCCCGGATTGGGGGTGCCGAGGTTGAACCGCCCCAGGGCCGGATGGTGCCCGGTCGCGAAGACGCGTGCCCGCGAGAGCGCGCTGCCCTGGCCGTTGGCCTCGAACGTACCGGTGAAGCAGATGCCCTTGGCGTGGTTGCGGCGATACCCGGGAACCGGGCCGGTCGGCGGCGCGAGCGCGTCGACGAGCTTCGTGGGCGTCAGGCGGTCGGGGGAGAGCCAGCCCGCCGTGTAGGCGAGCGCCCCGGTCGCGCCGACGCAGACGGCCGCGATGACGGCGAGCGAGGTCAGGGTCGAGCGCGGCCCCGATGGTGGAAGCGGCATGCGAGGGTCTCCCTTGGCCATCGCGCGGCGCCGGCCGCGGACGGCCCCGGCGCGGCGACGAACGATCCCGGACGCCGGCGGAGACCGGCTCCGCCCGCGTTCGAGGCCTCACAAGCTGCCAGAGATTTTGAATTCAGGAAAGCAAAGCTTCAGGGCGGCGGCGAATACGGGCTGCGTTCGTGGAATGACGGGTTTCGGCCCGGGACGTACTGCTCCACGCCGGCGCTGCTCACGCGGCCCGGGGAATCAGGCGCCGGGCGCGCACGGTGCCGTCGATGCTCCGCAGCGCCTGGAGCACCGCATCCGCCTCCGTCCGCTCCACCGACGCATCCACGACCACGTAGCCGAAATCGCCGTCGGTCTGCAGATACTGCGCGTCGATGTTGAGCGCGCGGCCCGAGAAGACCGTATTGATCTTGCCCAGGACGCCGGGCACGTTCCGGTGCACGTGGAGGAAGCGTGCGCCGGACAGGCGCGGCGGCAATTGCACCTGCGGGAAGTTGACGGCGCTCAGCGTCGAGCCGGTCTGGGCGTACTCCACCAGCTTGCGGGCGACCTCCGCGCCGATGCGGTCCTGCGCCTCTTCCGTCGATCCGCCGATATGCGGGGTCAGGATCACGTTCGCGAGGCCCTGGAGCGGCGAGACGAAGCGCTCCGCGTTGGAGGTCGGCTCGACCGGGAAGACGTCGATCGCCGCGCCGCCGAGACGGCCCTCCCGCAGCGCCCCGGCCAGGGCCTCCAGGTCCACCACCGTCCCGCGGCTGTTGTTGATCAGGTAGGCGCCGGGCTTCATGGCGCGGATCCGCGCCGCATTCATGAGCCCGTGCGTCGCCGGGGTCTCGGGGACGTGCAGGCTGACCACGTCGCTCACGGCGAGCAGGGTCTCCAGGCTGTCCACCGGCTCGGTGTTGCCGTGGCGCAGCTTGTCGGTCAGGTCGTGGAATACGACGCGCATGCCCATCGCCTCGGCGAGATTGGACAGCTGCGAGCCGATATTGCCGTAGCCGACGATCCCCAGAATCTTGCCGCGGACCTCGAAGGCGCCCGTCGCGGATTTGTCCCATCCGCCCGCATGCGCGGAGGCCGAGCGCGGCAGGATGCGCCGGAGCAGCATCACGATCTCGCCGATCGTGAGTTCGGCGACGCTGCGGGTGTTCGAGAACGGCGCGTTGAAGACGGGCACGCCGCGCGCCCGGGCGCTCTCGAGATCGACCTGGTTGGTCCCGACGCTGAAGCAGCCGATCACGGTCAGGTCGGGCAGCGCGTCGAGCAGCTCCGCCGTGACCGTGGTCCGCGAGCGGATCCCGAGCACGTTGGTGTCGGCGAGGCGCGCCGCCTCGGCGAGGCCGAAGGCGTGGGACAGCGGTTGGACCGCGCCGAATCCCGCCTGCGCGAAGATCGCGTGGGCCGTGGCGGCGATGTTCTCGCTCAGGACGATGCGTTCCGTAGGCAAAACCGGCACCTCTGCGGACGGGATGATGCAGATCTTCACGATCGGCGTGGTGCGGTTCGTCGTCAATCGTCTTCGATCGGCGAACAGGACAAGACGAAAGAATTTTCGTGTTGTTGCCCAATACGATGGGAGGAATGTGTCCGGCGAGGCCGGTCGCCGCCTCCGGCTTCGGCGGCAGCTCGGCGCGCAGGGCCGAGTCTGCCGACGGCCGTCCTGTGGCACGACGCGCCCGGCGCCATCCGCCGGCCCTCGCCCCGCAAGCTTCGTGTTCACGCGGGCGCGGGGTGGCACCAGCTTCCGTCAAACCGCGGGGTCATCGCCAATCGATTCCTTGAGGTGGCAAACCGCCTGGGTTAGCCTGGCGTCTCGGTCAACCGGCTTGCGTGAGTTGGGTGATGGCGACCTCGATAAAGCGACCCTCTTGGATCGACGGATACAGCCTGACGACGGCGGAAATCTTTTACCACCTTCCCGATTATCCGCATCTTCTCCAGACATTCATCTGGCAGCAGCTCGATCTGTTTCCTCAACTGCCCGAATTGAAGAAGTTCCTGGCCTTCTGGCAGGAGAAGCTGGATGGCCCGGTGCATTCGGTGAAGGTCATGCACTGCCAGCTCGTGACGCCCGCCGAACTCCGTACGATCTCCGGGGACGTCCTGCTTCACTGAGGGATCGACCGATCGGTGTTTCCGATGGGCCCGGCGGGCTTCGAGATCTCGCGGCCCGCGCGAAGGATCCGCGGCGCGGGTCTCGGTCATGCGCTCCGTCGGCGCGGCGGTTGATCCGTATCCGGTGCGGAAACCGCGTCGCGCCCGTCGGGATGTGCTTCTACCGTTCGCCCTATGCCGAAAGGAATGCTAATACAAAATCCGATACCGGGGCGGAACGGGACGGTTCATCATGGCAGCGGCGCGTCGCATCGGCCTCGTCCTCTGCCCCGATTTCGACTTCATGGGATTGGCCGTGACCTCGCCGTTCGAGATGGCGAACTGGTATGCGGGCGAGAAGCTCTACGACGTCCGCCTGCATTCCGAGTTGGGCGGTCGGCTCCGGGCCGGCCTGGGCGCCGACGTCGCCACCGAGCCGCTGGCCGAGCCGGACGCCTTCGACACGATCCTGGTCGCGGCCGGCGTCGGCATCCCGACGACCGCGCCGGGGCTCGCCGCCTATATCCGCGCCGCCGCGCAATCGACCCGCCGGCTCGCCGGCCTGTGCCTGGGGGCCTTCATCCTGGCCGATGCGGGTATCCTCGACGGGCGGCGCGCGACCACGCATTGGTACTTCGCGGCCCATTTCCGCGCGCGCTACCCCGCCTGCAAGCTCGACGTCGACAAGATCTACATCGCCGACGACAACATCTGGACCTCGGCCGGCATGTCGGCGGCCATCGACCTCGCGGTCGGCATGGTCGAGCGCGACCACGGCCGGGACCTCGCCACCTCGGTCGCCCGGGGGCTGGTGATGGAGCGGCGCCGGTCCGGCGGCCAGGCGCAGCGCTCGGCCCTGCTCGATGTCGATCCGCCGACCGATCGGATCCAGAGCGTCCTGGCCTACGCCCGCCGCAACCTCCCCAAGTCCCTGACCGCCGAGGACCTGGCGGCGGTGGCCTGCCTGAGCCCGCGCCAGCTGACGCGCCTGTTCCGCGCCGAGACCGGAACCTCGCCGGCCAAGGCGGTCGAGACGATCCGGGTCGAGGCGGCCAAGCTGATGCTGGAGGAGAGCCGGCTGCCGCTGGAGGCGATCGCCCAGGCGGTCGGGTTCGCCAACCGCGAGCGGATGCGCCGGTCGTTCCTCCGGGTCTACGGCGAGGTTCCCCGGCGGATCCGCCAGGCCGCCGGGCCGCTTGCCGTGATGTGACGCGGACCATGTCCGAAAACGAGGCCTTTATGGCGTAGGCGGCGGGCAGGGCCACGCTTAAGCATGGTGCAGGCCCTGCTGATATTCGGACGGACACGATCATGGTGAACCTGTCGATCAATGGTCGCCAACATGCAGTCGATGCCGAGCCCGATACGCCATTACTGTTCGTCCTGCGTGATACGCTCGGCCTGACCGGCACCAAGTACGGGTGCGGCATCGGCCAATGCGGGGCCTGCACGGTGCTGCTCGACGGGCAGGCTACGCGCTCCTGCCAGATCCCGATCGAGAGCGTCGGCACGCAGCCCGTCGCCACGATCGAGGCGGTGGAGCAGGACGCGGTCGGCCGGAAGGTCGTGGCGGCCTGGGTGTCGCTGCAGGTGCCGCAATGCGGCTATTGCCAGTCGGGTCAGGTCATGGCCGCGACCGCCCTGCTCAAGCAGACGCCGCGCCCCACCGATGCCGACATCGCCGACGCGATGACCAACCTGTGCCGCTGCGGAACCTACAACGCCATCGCCGCCGCCGTGCGGCAGGCCGCGGCCTGAGGAGGGCGGCATGGAACAGTTTCTGGAACGGTTCCTCGCTCCGGCCCCGGCGGACGCCGTGACCGTGGTCGAAAAGCTGCCGCGCGCCGCATCGCGGCGCGGCTTCCTCACGGCCGCCGGCAGTGCGCTGGTGCTCAGCGTGGCGCTGCCCGGCCGCAGCGCCCACGCCCAGGCGCAGGGGCCCGCGGAGGGAGCGGGCGCGATCGCGCCCAAGCCCGGCACGCGGGTCGCGGCCTTCCTGGAGATCCACCCGGACGGCACCGTCAAGCTGCTCAGCCCCTTCGTCGAGGGTGGCCAGGGCATCGCCACCGGCATGGCGCAGATCGTCGGCGAGGAGCTCGACGTGCCGCCCGCGCGGTTCGTCGTGGAATGCGCGCCGCCCGGTCCCGACTACGCCGTGGTGAACGGCCTGCGCATGACCGGCGGCAGCTTCTCGACCCGGTCGAGCTACGCGGTGATGCGCCGGCTCGGCGCGACCGCCCGCGACATGCTGATCCGCGCCGCCGCGGCCCGGCTCAAGGTCCAGGAATCAGAACTCACCACCCGCGACGGGGTCGTGCTGCACGCGGCGACCGACCGCTCGCTGCCCTACGGCGACCTGGCGGCCGACGCCCTGCTGCTGAAGCCGAACGAGGCCGTCCAGCTGCGCGACCCGGCGACCTTCCGGTACATCCGCCAGCCGGTCCCGCGGCTCGACGTGCACGACAAGGCGACCGGGCAGGCGGTCTACGCGATCGACCAGAAACTCGACGGCATGCTGTACGCCGCCGTGCAGCACGCGCCGCATCTCGGCACCGAGCCGGAGGCGCTCACCAACGAGGCGGACATCCGCGCCATGCCGGGCGTCCATTCGGTGCATCGCCTGCCGGGCGCCGTCGCGGTCGCGGCCGACAGCTGGTGGCGGGCCCGCAAGGCGGTCGAGGCGCTCACCGTGCGCTGGTCGGCGCCCAAGCCGAGCGGCCTCGACACGGTGGCCGCCGACTTCTCGTCCGACGGGATGGTGGCGGCGCTCAAGGCCTCGGCCGATCCGGGCCTCGCCGCCGAGGCGGTGGGCGACACCGCCGACGCCTTCGCCAAGGCCGCCAAGGTCGTCGAGGCGGAGTACGAGGCGCCCTATCTGGCCCACGCCCAGCTCGAGCCGCCCTCGGCGCTGGCGCGCTTTGCCGAGGACGGGACGCTCGACCTCTGGCTGCCCAACCAGATGCCAGAACTGTTCCAGGCGATCTCCGCCCAGGTCGCGGGCCTGCAGCCGGCGCAGGTGCGGATCCACTCGCCGATGCTCGGCGGCTTCTTCGGCCGCCACTTCGCCTACGGACCCGCCAACCCGTTCCCGCAGGCGATCCGCCTCGCGCAGGCGACCAAGCGTCCTGTGAAGGTGCTGTGGTCGCGCGAGGAGGAGTTCCGCTCCGACGCCCTGCGCCCGCTCAGCTACAGCCGCTTCCGGGCCGCCCTGGACGCAGAGGGCCGGCCGAGCGCCATCGAGGTCCGCACCGTCGGCGAGGGGCCGATCGGGCGCTATTTCGGGGCGCTGTTCAAGAACCCGATCGATTCCTCCGCCGTGGAGGGGATCGTCGAGAAGCCCTACGCCATCCCGAACCGGCGGATGACCTTCACCAAGCTCGCCCACCCGGTGACCATCGCGTTCTGGCGCTCCGTCGGCCACTCGATGAACGACGCGTTCTACGAGAGCTTCCTCGACGAGATCGCGCAAGGGGGCGGGCAGGACCCGTTCGCGCTGCGCCAGGCGCTCCTGAAGGACAGCCCGCGCCACCTGGCGCTGCTCGCCGCGGTGGCCGAGATGTCCGGCGGCTGGCGGCGCGGGCCCTACGCGGCCGAGGGCGGCACGCGCGCCCGCGGCCTCGCCATGGCCTCGCCGTTCGGGTCGGAGACGGCCACGATCGCCGAGGTGTCGGTCACGGGCGGCGAGGCCCGGGTCCACACCCTGTGGATCGCGTTCGACCCGGGCAGCGTCGTCAACCCGGCGATCGTGCGGGCGCAGGTCGAGTCCGCCGCGGCCCTGGGCCTCTCGTCGGTGCTGTTCGAGCAGGTCGTCTACCGCGACGGCGTGCGCCAGGCGCAGAATTACGACACCTACCCGATCCTGCGCCGGGAGCACATGCCGGCGGTCCACGTGCGCATCGTCGAGAGCGGCGCGCCGATGGGCGGCGTCGGCGAGCCGGGGCTTCCGGGGGTGCCGCCCGCCGTGCTGAACGCGGTCGCGGCCCTCACCGGGCAGCGCATCCGCGCCCTCCCGATCGCCAACACCAAGCTCTCCGCGGCCTGACGCCTGTCGGGGACGCGTCCGGCAGGCGGACGACGGGGAACGGGCGTATCGGGTCCATCTTGGAGGCAACCGATGCTGGATGTGGTGGACCGGGTCGCGGATCCGTCCGAGGCCGCGCTGACCGCGCGCAAGGCCCCCGACACGCCGAAAGCCACCCCGGCGGGCTGGCGGCAGGTCGAGGCGCTGCCGGTCGGCCTGTTCGCCGCGGTGATGGGCCTGACCGGCCTCAGCGTCGCCTGGAGCCTGGCCCAGGCCCGCTACGCCGCGCCGGCCTGGATCGCCGACGTCCTGGGCTACGCGGCGCTCGCCGCCTTCGTGGCGATCGCGGCGGGCTACGCCGTGAAGGCCGCCATCGCCCCGCAGGCGGTGCGCGCCGAGTTTGTCCATCCGATCGCCGGCAACCTGTTCGGGACGCCCCTGATCAGCCTTCTCCTGCTGCCGATCCCGCTGGCGCGGGCGAACCTCCTCGTCGCGCAGGTCCTGTGGGTGCTGGGCGCCGTCGGCATGACCCTGTTCGCGTGGCTGATCGTGACCCGGTGGCTGAGCGAGCGCCAGCAGGCGGCGCACGCGACGCCGGCCTGGATCGTCCCGGTGGTGGGCCTCCTCGACGTGCCGCTCGCCCTGCCGGGGCTGGGCCTGCCGCCGATGCACGCGGTCATGATGTTCGGGCTGGCGGTCGGCCTGTTCTTCGCGGTGCCGCTGTTCACCCTGATCCTGTCGCGCCTGCTGTTCGAGGCGCCGCTTCCGGTGGCGCTGCAGCCGGCGCTGCTGATCCTGATCGCCCCGTTCGCGGTCGGGTTCTCGACCTACGTGGCGACCACCGGGACGATCGACCTGTTCGCGCAGGCGCTCTACGCCGTCGCGCTGTTCCTGCTGGCGGTGCTGCTGCCCAAGCTCGCCCGCCTCGTCCAGGCCTGCCCGTTCCGGGTCGCCTGGTGGGCGGTGAGCTTTCCCCTCGCCGCCGCCGCGGTGGCGTCCCTGCGCGTCGCGACCGCGATGCCGGGCGCGCTCGCCGACGGCACCGCCCTGGCGCTCCTGGCCCTGGCGACGCTGGTGATCCTGTGGCTGCTCGGCCGGACCCTGGTCGGCCTCGCCCGCGGCGAGCTGCGCACCCTGTCCCAGTGATGCGATCGTGGCGGGGATGCGAGCGGAGATCGTGTCGCCGACGCCGTGAGTAACACCGGCGTCCCGAAAGTCTTCGGCCACCGTTCGGGACGATGGACGGCCACAGGCACCGCCCTGTAAGACACAAGCGCTTCCGAGAGCTATCTCGAAGCTGTGTTCGAGCGCGATGCCGGCCCGTGATGCAGTCTTCGCGCACTCGAAGATCCGTCAAAGCGGAGGCCTCCATGCCCGCCGACACGCGCCCCGAACCCCCTCCCGAGACCATCGACCGGAGCCGCCGCCGGCTCCTCGGCGCCACGGCCGCGACCGTGGCGGTCGCCGAGCTGGGCCGCATCGGCGTCGCGCGGGCCGAGACGGGAGCCTCCGCGGCCGGAACCATGCCCGGCACGCTGAAGCAGGTCGAGGCCGGAATGCTCGATGTCGGCTATGTCGAGGCCGGCCCCGCCGACGGTCCGGCGGTCATCCTGCTGCACGGCTGGCCCTACGACATCCACGCCTTCGCGGAGGTCGTCCCGATCCTCACCGCGGCCGGCCATCGGGTGATCGTGCCGCATCTGCGCGGCTACGGGACGACCCGCTTCCTCGCGAAGGACGCGATCCGCAACGGCGAGCAGGCGGCTCTGGCGGTGGACGTCATCGCCCTCATGGACGCCCTCGGCATCCCCCGCGCCGTGCTCGGCGGCTTCGACTGGGGCGCCCGGACGGCCTGCATCGTCGCGGCGCTCTGGCCGGACAGGTGCGACGCCCTCGTCTCGGTGAGCGGCTACCTGATCGGCAGCCAGGAGGCCGGCAAGGCGCCGCTGCCGCCGAAGGCCGAGCTGTCCTGGTGGTACCAGTTCTACTTCGCCACCAGCCGGGGCCGGGCCGGCTACGAAGCGTATCGCGACGCCTTCGCCCGGCTGATCTGGCAGAGCGCCTCGCCGCGCTGGGCGTTCGACGACGCGACCTTCGCCCGCAGCGCCCGGTCCTTCGACAACCCCGACCATGTCGCCATCGTCATCCACAATTACCGCTGGCGGCTCGGGCTCGCCGAGGGCGAGCCGCGCTACGAGGCCCTCGAGGAAAGGCTGGCGCGGGCGCCGGAGATCGCCGTGCCGACGATCACGCTCGAAGGCGACGCCAACGGCGCCCCGCATCCGGAGCCCGCGACCTATGCCGGGAAATTCACCGGCCGCTACGCGCACCGGCCGATCACCGGCGGGATCGGCCACAACCTGCCCCAGGAGGCGCCGCACGCCTTCGCGCAGGCCGTCATCGATGCGGCCTCGGCCTGAGGTCCCCCGCGTCCGGATCGGCCTGAGACGGCACAGGAGCCTGCGATGCGTGCCATCACCGTTGCTGCGTCCAGCCTGCTGGCGGCCGCCCTGCTGGGCGCCGCCGCCCTCCGTGCCGGGACCGCGCCCGAAGCGTCGCCGCTTTACGGCGTGACCGTTCCGGACGGTTTTCGCGACTGGCCGCTCATCGGGGTCGCGCAGGAGACCGGCGCCCTCGACGAGCTGCGCGCGGTGGTGGGCAACGCCCCGGCGCTGCAGGCCTACCGGGCGGGTACGCTGCCCTTCCCGGACGGGACGGTCCTGGTGAAGCGCGCCTGGAAACGCACCCCCTCCCGGGAATTCGAGCCCGCCTTCGTCCCCGGGGCGGCGACCACGATCCAGGTCATGGTCAAGGATTCGAAGCGCTACCCGGAAACCGGCGGCTGGGGGTTCGGCCGCTTCATCGACGGCACGCCCACGGACGCGGCCCAGCACGAGACCTGCTTCGCCTGCCATCAGGCCAACGTCCGGAACCACGACTTCGTGTTCACCCGGCTCGCGCCCTGAGGGGGCTGCGCGTATGGCGCTGCCCTGCCTCGCCGGCGGCTACGCCACCACGAAGCCGTGCGCGAACGGATCGCGGTCGTCGATGAAGATCGTGTTGATCCCGGTCTGGCGCGCCCAGCCGGCCACCGAGGGCACGATCGCGGGTTTGCCGGCCACCGTGGTCGCGGCCTCGACCCGGCCGCGGAACAGCGAGCCGATGATCGATTCGTGCACGAAATCGTCGCCGACCTTCAGCCGGCCCTTGGCGGCGAGCTGCGCCATGCGGGCCGAGGTGCCGGTGCCGCAGGGCGAGCGGTCGATCGCCTTGTCGCCGTAGAACACGGCGTTGCGGGCCTGGGCCTCGGGGTGGCGCGGCGCGCCGGTCCACAGGATGTGGGACAGGCCCCGGATCTCCGGATGCTCCGGATGGACGAACGCGTACTTGGCGTTGAGCGCCGCGCGCAGCTTCGGCGACCGGGCGATGAGGTCCCCGGCGGTGTGATCGGCCATGTCCCGGAAGTTTTTTTGGGGCTCGACGATGGCGTAGAAGTTGCCCCCGTAGGCGACGTCCACCACGATCTCGCCGACCCCATCGAGATGCGCGGTCAGCCCTTCGGCGTGGAGATAGCCCGGCACGTTGCGCAACCGTACCTCCTCCACGAAGCGGCCCTCCTGCCGGTAGGTGATGTCCACCTTGCCGGCCGGCGCGTCGATCGAGAGCCGCCCCGGCGCGCGCGGGGTGACCAGGCCGTTCTCGATCGCCATGGTGACCGTGCCGATGGTGCCGTGGCCGCACATCGGCAGGCAGCCGCTGGTCTCGATGAACAGCACCGCCACGTCGCAATCGGGCCGCGTCGGCGGATACAGGATCGCCCCCGACATCATGTCGTGGCCCCGCGGCTCGAACATCAGCCCGGTGCGGATCCAGTCGTAGGTGCGCAGGAAATGAGCGCGCTTCTCCAGCATGGTGCCGCCTTCGAGGATCGGGCCCCCGCCCGAGACGAGGCGGACCGGGTTGCCGCAGGTATGGCCGTCGAGGCACGAGAAGGTGTGGTTGGCCATAGGCGAAGCCCTATCGGAAGCGCTGGGGCGAGAACGGCGCGAGGTCGATCGCCGGCGCCGCGCCGGTGACGAGGTCGGCGACGAGGCGGGCGGTGCCCGCCGACTGGGTCAGCCCGAGATGGCCGTGCCCGAAGGCGTAGACGACCCGTCGCGTGGCCGCGGCATGGCCGATCGCCGGCAGGGAATCGGGCAGCGACGGGCGCAAGCCCATCCAGGGCCGCCCGCCCTCGGTGTTCAGGCCCGGCAGGAAGGTCTTGGCCTTGCGCAGCATCGCCTCCGAGCGCCGGAAATCCGGCGGCCGGTCGAGGCCGCCGAGTTCCACCGCGCCGCCGACCCGGATGCCGGACGACAGCCGCGTCACCACGAAGCCGTGGCCCCCGAAGGTGACCTGCGTGCGCAGGTCGAGGGCGCCCGCGGGCAGCGTCGTGTTGTAGCCCCGCTCCGTCTCCAGCGGGATCCGCTCGCCCAGGGTGCGGGCGATGCGGTGCGAGAAGGCCCCGGCCGCGACCACGACCTGTCCGGCCCTGCGGGTGCCGGCGGATGTCACGACGGCGACGCCGTCGGCCGTGGGGCGCAGCGCCGTGACCTCGGCCCGCGCGATCGCGCCGCCTTCGTCCCGCAGGCGCCCGGCCAGGGCGAGCACGTAGGTTTTCGGGTCGGCGATCGAGTACCAGCCGGGGGTGAAGGTCCCGTGCGTGAACCGGGGCGCCAGGCCGGGCTGCAGCGCCGCCATGCCGGCGGCGTCGAGATGCGTGAAGGCGATGCCGTGATCGGCCCGCACCTGCCAGCCCGGCAGCGCGGCCTCGAACTCCGCCTGCCCCTCGTAGACCTGGAGGTTGCCGTCCTTGCGCAGCATCGCCACCGTGCCGGTGGCCTCGAGGAACGGCTCCAGCGTGTCCCGCGAAAAATCCATGAGCGCGGTCTGCGCGGCTGTCGCCCGGCGGACGCGCTCCGGCGCGCAGGCCCGCCAGAAGCGCAGCATCCAGGGCAGGATCCGGGGCGCGTAGGCCGGCGGCACCGAGAGCGGCCCGAGCGGATCGAGCAGCCAGCGCGGCGCCCTCCGGAGGATGCCGGGCGAGGCCAGCGGCAGGATGTCGGTGAACGCGAAGGCGCCGGCATTGCCGGCGCTCGCCCCGGCCGCCGGGCCCTCCCGGTCGAGCACCGTGACCGACAGGCCGCGCGCGCGCAGGGCCAGGGCGGCGGACAGCCCGATGACGCCCGCTCCGACGACGATCACGTCCGGCGGCTCCGCGTCCGTCATCCTACCGCGCCGCCGCCCGGTGCGGACGCGTCGCGCTCCCGGACGTGACGCTCCTGGAACAGCAAGAGGTGGCGTTTTTCATGCCGGTGGTCAGGCCTCCGAAGATGAGCGGGCCCGGTATCGGGCCGCACGCAGACATCCGGAACCGATGCCCCCGTCGAGACGCGTCGTTCCAGCGCCTGCATCCAAGCACGTTCCGGGCCGGTGGGCAAAAATAGCCCGAACGGACTATCGCGGGCGAGCCTTATGCCTCGGAAATCTCGCTGTTGCCGTCGCCGCGGTCGCTTCGTCTTGCGCGCCCGTTCCGGTGCTCGCCGGCACGGGCACCGGTCGTCCCGAGTCCGGGACGCGTGTGCCGCCCCTCCCTGCCGGGTCCGATGGTCCTTGATCGCTGCCGGATGCGGGCAAAGGCCGGTTGCGGCCCGTCAGCTCGACCGGGCCATGCCCAACGTGCGGATGTTCGACACGACAGGCCTCCAACTCCCGGTCAGACGCGTCTCCAGGAGCGATCGGACCGTCCGGAGCGGCAGGACTCTGCAGGCCAGCAGGAACAGCACGACGGACACGCGCTTGAGCGGGCTGTACCAGGTCGGGAACGATCCGACCGTGACGACGACGCCCGCCCAGCTGATGCGGCGCATCTCCAGTATATCACAGTAATTATTGTACCGAGCATGCATATACATGCGGGTCGGCGAGCCGATCTTGCAGGATCCATCCCTGTCGGTCAGGGCGACTCTGAGATGTTCCAGCCGATCGACGAACCGTTTCTGGTGCTTTCTGATCAGGCCCACCGTCGGCGTCCGATTGGTGCCGGACTTGTTCTTGCTGTGCAATCTGTAGCGGCCGAGCGGTTCGGACAGGCTCACGACGTCACCGTAGAACGGTGCGGCCAGCAGCATCACGCCGTCGACGGCCGAATCGTAATGGGCGTCCTCCAGGAGCGCGCACAGGTCCCTGCGAAACACGTTGCCCGAGGTCGGTGGCGAGATGTAGGTCCCCGCCCTCTCGATGGCCTTGACGAACGTGGCGCGCCCCCGGCCGTTCGCCAGATTCGGAAAAGACGTACCGAGCGGCGTGCCGTTGCTGTCGATGCGAAGCAGAGGGAACTGTAGTTTCGCGATGTCCGCATCGAGATGCCGGATGATCGTCTGTATCGAGCCCGGAACCAGTTCGTCGTCGGCATCCAAGAACAGGATGAACGGGGCATCCGTTTTCGACACGCCGTATCGGCAGGCGCTGACTTGTCCGCCGTTCTTTTTCCTGAACGCGCGAACATTGAACTGCTCGATCACCTCCCACGAACGATCAGTCGATCCGTCATCGACGACGATGACATCGCAGTGGGTCGTATCCTGGGAGAGTACACTCGCGATCGAATTTCGAACGTAATCCTCGTAATTAAAGCAATTTATTATGATCGCAAGCTTTAGTTCTTTGTCTTCCATCTGCTTTGCCCATGTAGAGATCGCGCAATTTATCTTGTATGCATCTTGAATAGATTTTGATGTTGTGATTATCCACGTATTTAGGCTTTCGGTAAATCCCCTGATCCGTAAATAAAGCCTGGATTAAAATCATCGCTCGGAGTTCGACCGCCCGGATCGCAGGAATTCCTCCTCCCGACGCGATCATCACTCCGCCGCACGTCGGCCACCGGGGAGGGGGCGACGGCGCAGTGCAGACGATCGGATGTCGGGCCCTCGCCCGGCATGATCCGCGCCCCGCCTGGGTCACCGAATCCGGACCCATCGACCTGGATCGGGGGCGTCAGGCGGCCGGGGCGCGGACCCGCCTGCCGCGTCCGCTGTTCTTCGCGTTAAGCGAACGTTCCGCGGCCGCGGGTCGTACGCTTCGCATTGACTGCGCGGGATCGCGCGGCCGCGGCCCGTGTTAACGCGAGGTCTGACCGACGATCGGGCTGTCGGACGCCCGGAGCCTTCGCCGGGACTACACCGATGCGCATACCGGTTATCAATCGGTCTCGCGCATACCGGCCAGGATTGGACGCGGCGCGAGGGGGATGATCGGTGAGCCTGCCCGGTGTGAAGGACGGGGAGAAATCCCGTCACATCCTCCCGACCGCCAGCACGATGATTGGTATCAGCACTACGCTGATTGGTCTGGTGAAGCTGCTGGAGCACTATTCGGGCCCCAGCCAGGTCGACGTCTACAGCGGCATCGTCGCCGTCCTGTTCCTGCTGAGCGCGATCCTGTCCTACCTGTCGACGCGGCTCGAGGCCCGGCCGCGCATCAGCCGTTTCGCCGAGCAGGTGGCGGACAACTTCTTCCTGCTCGGCCTCATGGGCATCACCGGCGTCGCGTTCCTGTTCGCCTACGAGGTGATCTGAGGCGGGTCAGTATCCCGTTCAGGGTGCGCAGGCGAGGTCGCCGCCCGGGCACTTGATCTGCGCGGTCAGGTCCCGGATGCGCTGGCGGGTCAGCTCGGTCTTGCAGGTGCCGTCGAGCAGGGGCGCGATCGTTCCGTTGGCATCGGGCGCCGAGGCGTCGTAGCCGGTGCGCAGGTTGCACTCGAGGTCGCGGAAGGCGATCCAGGCCCGCTGCGCCGCCACCAGGTTGTGCCGGCCGTTGCTGTCGAGCTTGTCGCGCAGGGCGGCGTAGCGCCGGTTCAGCTCCGCGTCGGCCTGCGCGAAGTTCTGGGCTGCACAGAGATTCGCCGCCGTCTGATCGGGCGCCTGCGTGCAATCCGCCTCCGCGGCGGAGCCGACGGCAGGCAGGGCGATCAGGAATCCGATGAGGGCGGTTCGCAGCATGGCAGGTTCCAGGGCCGAGGCGACGGGCATCAAGGTTCGCCATCCGTCCGCCGGGCGCGGAAGGCGTAGAAGCCGCCGTCGGCGTCGTACAGGACGTCGAAGCCGTTGAGCAGGCGCAGACCGGTATTGACGAAGGGCAGCGGACGCGTGGTGTTGAGGACGATGCGCTCCGGCGCCAGGGGCGAGGCGGTATCGCCGCTCGTGATCGCGTAGCCGGCCGCGTCGCCGAAGCTAAAGCTAAGCCGCGTCCCGGGGACGAGCGCGTCGCGGCCGGCGCCATCGGTGCGGAGTCTCTCAGTGACTTGCTCGGGCGGGAGCGTCAGGAACATGCCGGTCACGCCGGTGTCGATCAGCGCGCGACCGCAGGCGCCCGGCTCCCGACCGTTCACCACGATACAGACCGGTACGCCAAGCCAGTCGCCCGAGACCCGCGGATGCGGATCGAGCTTCACGAAGCGGAAGCGCCCCCGGGTGTTGGCGCGCGTCAGCCCGACATGCACTCCCGTTCTGGTCACGACGTAGCCGCGATGCACCGGGCCGGGACCCGGCGGCTCTGCGTTAAGCAGCGGATTGGTGTCCGGCGTGCTCTGGGTCTGGCTGTCGTCTTCCCGCCCGAAGCCGATCCCCAGCATGGCCACGTGCCCGGGGGCCTCCTCCCGGGTGCAGGAGCGGGCCTTCTCGGTGCAGTCGATCCGGTCAACCGCCAGCACGGGCATCGGCCGCGTCGAGACCCTGGCGCCGTCGCGGCCCGACAGGGTCACCGGGATGGTCACCCAGCGACCGATCATGATCCGGCCGGAACTCGTGTAGGTCAGGCGACCGGGCCGGCTTGGCAGGGCATCGACATTCGGGATGCGCCCGGCCGACACGACGATGCCGGTGGAGCCGGTGTCGACGAGCACCGGGCTGGCCTCGCCTCCGAATGACAGGCCGAGACGGGGTGAGCGGGCTATCGCATCGCCGGGCCCGGGAGCGTTGAGGAAGCCCAGGAAGATACCGCGCCGGTCGCTCTCGTAATTCGGGCGCGCACCCGCCCTCGCGGCCGGAGCGAGCGCGATCAGCCCGGCTCCGAGCAGCGCCGCCCGGGCAAGCCAGCGCGATCCGACCTGTTGCGTGGTGGGGTGACGCATTGTGGGACCCGGCGATGGGAGGGCTGAGCCTAGCAGCGGGTTGAGGCGCGGGCACGCTGGAGCCTTTCCCGCCGATGTGGAGAGGAGACGGAATCGGCCGGCACGGTGAATCTTGCCGCGCTGGTCCTGTCTGATGGCGGCGCGAGCGAGAGTGGCGCTATCGTCGGGGCTCCGCCCGCTCCTCCAACCCGCCCAGGAGGACCAGGATCCGGCCCAGCAGCGCGCGTGCGTGGAGCGCGGCGCTGGTGCCGGCACGATCGTCGGCCTGTCTGGCACAGGCCTCGTAGGCAGCCCGCAGAGCCGCAAGCTGGCGCGCGCGCAGTTCGGGACCATCGGAGCCCATGGGCCACCCCCGATAGGCTCGTGTCCGCGGTACGTCCCCGCAGACAAGCCTCCTGAACCACCCATAGTCGGGGAGTTGGAAAACCGTGCTCGAACGGTCCCTACGACCTTTAGTGCCGGAACACCTGGACATGCGCCGCAGGCTCCCCGACCCACGCGGCCAAGGATTCGGGTGCCGTCGCGGCCGGCACCAAACCGTCGAGCAAGGGGTTTCCACGCCCCAGGGCGGCACGTACCGCCCTGCGCAGGCAGGTAACCAATTCTAGGAAGCGAATCCAGACCGATAACGCCGCCCGCCGATGCGCTCTGGGGATGGCTTGGCAGCGCAAGCAGGGTAGCATTCGACAGATAAAATGCTCGAATTTGTGTTAAAAACCATTAACCTTGCTGGTCGGTGGTGTTGAACAAACGCCCCGCCTTCGACATCTGCTTTCGTCCAACAGATTGTCTGAGGTGTGATGAAGATGAAATCATATTCCATCTTTCTTCGCGATCGGGCGCAGGTCGGCGCGGATCATCCGCGTCTGCTCGCCTACGAGATTTCGGATCGACACCTGGCCCAGGCGCTCGTCTCGGGGATCGCCGCGTCTCATGAGGATCACGGCTTCAATCCGGCGACGGGCGTGCACTGGTTCAGGCATGGCGGCAGCCTGCATGAGATCTACGCCTGGCCGCAGCGCTGAGCGCCGCGTCGGCTCAGGTGCCGCAGAACGTGCGGTATCCGACGCCGCCGCCCTCGGGTGGCTCGGCATAAGGGGCAGACGCGGGCTGATCGTCGTAGGGGCGCGAGAGCACTGCCAGGAACGCTTCGAAGGGTGCGAAATCGTCACGCTCCACTGCGGCCTCGATCATCTCCTCGACCCGGTGGTTGCGTGGGATGAAGGCGGGGTTGACCTGCCGCATCGCCGTCGCGGCTGCCGCGGGGTCGCGGTCCTCCTGGGCGAGCCGGGCGCGCCAGCGCGACGCCCATGCATCGTACGCCGTCGGATCGACGAACAGGTCACGCAGCGCGGTCTCGGCCTCCGGCCGTTCCGCAGCGGCGCACAGGGACCGGAATGTGCGGGTGAAGTCCGCCTGATTCTCGGCCATCCGTTTCATGAGGTCGCCCGCCAGCGCCGGATCGCCGTCCCGGATGCCGGTCAACCCCAGCTTGGCGTTGAGGCCGCCGTGATAGGCCGCCTCGAAGCACGGGGCGTAGCCGGCCAGCGCCGCCTCGGCCTCCGCGACCGCCTCGGTCTCGTGCGGAGCCAGCAGCGGCAGCAGCGTCTCGGCCAGGCGCGTCAGGTTCCACAGTGCGATGCGCGGCTGCTCGCCATAGGCATAGCGGCCGTTCCGGTCGATGGAGCTGAACACCGTCCGGGGATCGTAGGCGTCCAGGAAGGCGCAGGGGCCGTAATCGATGGTCTCGCCCGCCACCGACATGTTGTCCGTGTTCATCACCCCGTGGACGAAGCCGACCAGGAGCCAGCGCGCCACCAGCGCGGCCTGGCGGGCGACCACGCCTTCGAGCAGCGCCCGGTAAGGTTTCTCCGACCCGGTCGCCTCTGGATAGTGCCGGGCGATCACGTGGTCGGCGAGGGCCCGCAGGCCCTCGACGTCGCCCCGGGTGGCGAAGAACTGGAACGTGCCGACCCGGATATGGCTCGCCGCCACCCGGGTCAGGATCGCGCCGGGTAGGACCGTATCGCGCGCCACCGCCTCGCCGGTCGCGACGGCGGCGAGCGCCCGGGTGGTCGGGATGCCGAGCGCCGCCATGGCTTCGCTGAC
Organism: Methylobacterium sp. WL7; assembly: GCF_008040085.1. Lineage (NCBI taxonomy): Bacteria > Pseudomonadati > Pseudomonadota > Alphaproteobacteria > Hyphomicrobiales > Methylobacteriaceae > Methylobacterium > Methylobacterium sp. WL7. Next base: position 40,721 of record NZ_VRVG01000017.1, read on the forward strand.
GAGGTACTCGCGCAGCACGGGGCCCAAAGCCGCGCGGCCGTCGCCCCGGCGGGAGAACGGCGTCGGGCCGGATCCCTTCAACTGGATATCGCGGCGCTGTCCCGCCCGGTCGATCACCTCGCCGAGCAGGATCGCCCGGCCGTCGCCGAGCTGCGGCACGAACTGCCCGAACTGATGACCGGCATAGGCCGCCGCGAGCGGTGTCGCCCCCTCCGGGACACGGTTCCCGGCCAGAGCCGCTACGCCTTCAGGGCCCGCGAGCCAGTCCGGGTCGAGACCGAGGTCCTGGGCCAACGCTCGGTTCAGCCGGATCAGGCGCGGTGCTGCTACCGGCGTCGGCGCGCGGGACGCATAGAAGCGCTCCGGTAGGCGGGCGTAGCTGTTGTCGAAGGGGATCGGGGTCATCGACGCCATCTATGAATGCGCCCGGCGGCCAGCAAGCGCGGCCGAGGCCGGTTCTCATGGGCCGCCGTCGGTCCAAGACCGTTCGCGCGTGCCAGGTTCCGCGCGTCGCAGTCGCGGCGCCGCAGATGCGGCCGGTTTGCGACCGAACCGCCGGGATGCGCGTTCGCTCCGGACGCCGATCTTTCCCGGCCCCGTCGTGAGCCGTCGAGCGGGGTGTGGCGGGCGGGTCTCAGGGCGGCTCCTCTGGACGAAAACATGCGGTGACGGCCGACCGGATGCTTGTAAGCCTTCCCCCCACGGGCGATGCGGCTGCCATGGCTGTGTGCGGACCCGTATCAACCTCGTCGAAGCCCGAACCGCGGGCCGCGATGCACGTGCATCAGGCCGCCAACCGGGCCTGCGCGACCGGTCGCGAGCTCGGTCCGGCGGCGCGCGGGATTGCTGCAGGACCGCTCGGTTCGGGCAAGCCATGAGCGCCACGGCCGCATTTCTGCCTGGAGGCGGCGAACTGGGCGCGATCGTCCGGGCCTACGATTGGGCGACTACGCCGCTGGGCCCGATCGCCCGCTGGTCCCAGAGCCTGCGCTCCGCGGTCAGCACCGTGCTGCTGTCGCCGGTGCCGATCGTGCTGCTTTGGGGCGCGGACGGCATCATGATCTACAACGATGCCTACTCGGTCTTCGCGGGCGGGCGGCACCCGCAACTCCTCGGATCGAAGGTACGCGAGGGTTGGCCCGAGGTCGCCGACTTCAACGACAACGTGATGCGGGTGGGGCTCGCCGGCGGCACGCTGTCCTACAAGGATCAGGAACTCACCCTGCATCGCTACGGCCGGCCCGAGCAGGTCTGGATGAATCTCGACTACTCGCCGGTGCTCGACGAGGCCGGGCAGCCGGCCGGGGTGATCGCGGTCGTGGTCGAGACCACCGAGCGCGTGCTCGCGGAACAGCGGTTGACGGCGAGCCAGGCGCTGGCTCAGCTCTATGCCGACCGCATCCAGCTCGCCCTGTCGGCCGGCGCGATCATCGGCACCTGGGTGTGGGATCTGCCCGCCGATGCGTTCACCGTGGACGAGGCCTTCGCCCGCAGCTTCGGCCTCGATCCGGCCCTCGGCCGGGTCGGGCTAAGCCTGGAGCAGGTGATCGCCACGGTCCATCCCGAAGACCGGCAGGGGCTGATCGCGGCGATCAACGAGGTTATCGCCCGCGGGGGCGCTTACGCGCACCAGTACCGGGTGCGGCGCACCGACGGGAAGTACTACTGGATCGAGGCGAACGGCCGGGTCGACCGCGCGCCGGACGGGACGCCGCTCAGCTTTCCGGGGGTGCTGATCAACGTCGAGGACCGCCGGGCCGTCGAGGCCGAGCGCGACCGCGCCATCATGATGCTGCGCACCCTCACCGACACGCTGGAGCAGCGCGTCGCCGAGCGGACCAGCGAGCTGATGCGGACCGAGGACGCCCTGCGCCAGTCGCAGAAGATGGAGGCGGTCGGCCAGCTCACCGGCGGCGTCGCGCACGATTTCAACAACCTGCTGACGATCATCCGCTCGTCCGTGGACTTCCTGCGCCGGCCCGACCTGCCGGAGGCGCGCAAGGCCCGCTACCTCGATGCCGTCTCCGACACGGTGGACCGCGCCGCCAAGCTCACCGGCCAGCTCCTCGCCTTCGCGCGCCGGCAGGCGCTGAAGCCCGAGGTGTTCCATGTCGGACAGAAGGTCCGCGGGATCGCCGACATGCTCGACACCGTGATCGGCGCCCGGGTCCGGGTGATCGCCGAGGTCCCGGACGAGCCCTGCCATATCCGGGCCGACGTCAGCCAGTTCGAGACCGCGCTGGTGAACATGGCGGTCAACGCCCGGGACGCCATGAACGGGGAGGGTACGTTGACCCTGCGGCTCGCAGGCGGGCGCACCATGCCGGCGATCCACGGGCATGCCGGGGCCGACACCGCCTTCGTGGCGGTGTCGCTGACCGATACCGGCGCGGGTATCTCGGAGGCCGACCTGGGCCGTCTGTTCGAGCCGTTCTTCACCACCAAGGAGGTCGGCAAGGGCACCGGCCTCGGGCTCAGCCAGGTGTTCGGCTTCGCCAAGCAGTCCGGCGGCAACGTCGACGTCACCAGCGCGCCGGGGCAGGGGGCGACCTTCACCCTGTATCTCCCGCAGGTCGAGGTCGATCGCCGGATCGACGAGGCGGAGGGCGTCCCGGCGACGATCTCGCCGCTCGGCACCGGGCAGCGTGTCCTGGTGGTCGAGGACAATGTCGAGGTCGGCCAGTTCGCCACCCAGATCCTGCAGGATTTGGGCTACGAGACCGTCTGGGCGGCCAACGCCGAGGCGGCGCTGGAGCGGCTCGGCCGGGACGGCGGCGGGTTCGAGGTGGTGTTCTCGGACGTGGTCATGCCGGGGATGGGCGGCTTGGCGCTCGCCCAGGAGTTGGCGCGCCGCCTACCCGAGCTGCCGGTTCTGCTGACCTCTGGCTACAGCCACGTCCTGGCCCAGGAGGGGACCCACGGCTTCGAGCTGTTGCACAAGCCTTATTCCGCCGACCAGCTCGGGCGCGTTCTGAGCCAGGTGCTCGGACGGCCGGCGCCGGCTTCGGCGGAGTGACGGCTGCGCCTTACGCCGCCGGCAGAACCGCGCCGGTCCCCGCGGTGCCGCAGGCGTGGCAGAACCGCTCGAAGGTGCTCTTGCGCTGTGTGCAGGCCGGGCAATCCTCGAATAGGCCGAGCCCGCAATGGGGGCAGAAATTCGTATTCGGATCGCCGAGCGCGACCGGCCGCTCGCAGCCCGGGCAAACTTTCTTGGCAAGCCGGGCCAGCGCCTGATCGGTGGCGATCTCGGTGCGGCGCTCTTCGTTGGGCCGTGCCTCGACCAGCGCCTGACGCGCGCGGTAGGCATGAAGGGCGTTGATCGCCGCCCGTCCGCCGACCAGCGTCACGGCCACGCCGACACCGTACTGCACGTAGCCGCCATAGCTCGGCATGTACGGGACCAACTCGACGAAGAACGCGAAGGCGGCGGCGAACGCGAAGCCCCAGACGAACGGCCAGTTGCGCGTTTTCCGCCGTTTCAGCAGCAGCCATCCGGCGAGCACCAGCAGCGGCAGGGTCAGGGCGAGCCGGTAGCCGAACACCCGGAGTTCCTGGCCTCGCTCGGCCGCCTCGAGCTTCTGCTGGGCCGCCGCGCGCAGTTCGCCGTCCACCCGGCTCTGGTCCTGCTCCCGCTCGGACAGCGTGCGTTGGGTCTCGGCAAGCCCGGCCAGCCGCTCCTCGATCGTCCGCTCGGCGTCCTTGAGCGCGTCGAGCTGCCGGGTGCGCGCGACGAGTCCGGGATCCTGGTCGACGCGCTGCGTCGCGTCGCGGGTCTTCAGCCAGTTGGCGAAGGTCTCGCGGGCGCCTTCCGAGGCTGCCTGAGCTGCATCGAGGGCGAGTTGGTCCCGCTCCGTCCGGCGCCGGCTGTCGTCCATCTCCCGGCGGATCTGCTTCAGCGCGTCGGTCGATGCCCGGGCCTGGTCGGATTCGAGGAACTGCTCGAGGGTGTAGTGCTGCTCCACCTGCGGCAGGTCACCGACGATCAGGGAGCCCAGCCCGATCAGAAACCAGGCGAACAGCAGCGCGACGAGCCAGAGGGCGAAGTTGAACCAGCGCTCGGACAATCGGGAACCAGCACGCACGCCGTCGACTCCACAGATCCCGTTACCGCCCGCCGAGCACGCGTCGGACAGACGACCGGGAGCGATGCCCGACCACCTTTCGGCCTGGCATCGCTCCGGTGTCGGCAAGCTCTAGCATAGGTCGGCCTCCGCCCAACCCGGTCGGGTGACGGAGCCGGCGGTCAGCGGGCCGGCGCTGTTCGCGACGCGCCGAGCTCCGCGCGTGCCCGGCCCGGAACGAGCGACAGGCCGGCCGATATCAGGGCGAACAGGATCAGCGGCGTCAGGCTCAGGGTGAAGCTGCCGGTTGCATCCTTGATCGCGCCGATCAGGTAGGGGCCTAGGAATCCGCCGAGGTTGCCCACAGCGTTGATCGCCGCGATGCTGGCAGCCGCCGCAGCCGGCGGCAGCTCCTCGGTCGCCAGGGCCCAGAACGGCCCCTTCAGCATGTAGACGCCGACTGCCGCGACGGTCAGCGCCCCGACCAGCGGAAGGATTCCAGTCAGGACGGTCCCGCCCGCCAACCCTGCGGCCAGGACCAGGAACGGGATGGCGAGGTGCCAGCGCCGCTCGCCAACTTGGTCACTGTGCCGCCCCCACAGGATCATCGCCACTGAGGCGACGCCGTAGGGCACGCTGTTTAGCAGGCCGGTCTCGAAATTGCCGAGGCCGTAGCTCTTGACGATCTGCGGGGTCCAGAAGGTCAGGCCGTAGCTGCTGGCGGTCGAGCCGAAATAGATGGCGGCGAACAGAATCAGCCGCCGATCGCGCAGCATCGTTCCGAGCGACGGCGAGGCGGCACCGCCGCTGCGCGCGGCGTTCCGGGCGGATTCTTCCTTCAGGCGTCCCTCCAGCCAGTCCCGCTCGGCCGGCGGGAGCCATTTCGCGTGGCGCGGCCCGTCGGGCAGGAACCACAGCACGGCCCCGGCCATCAGGATTGCGGGCAGGCCTTCCAGGATGAACAGCCACTGCCAGCCGCGCAGACCCCAGCCGTTCAGGCCGAGCAGCGCCCCGGAGATCGGCGAACCCAGGAACGACGAGATCGGGATCGAGATCATGAAGATGCCGACGATCCGTGCCCGGTAGGCCGAGGGGAACCAGTATGTGAGGTACAGGATCACGCCCGGGAAGAACCCGGCCTCGGCCACGCCCAGCAGGAAGCGCAGGGCAATGAACGACCAGGGCCCCTGAACCAGCGCCATGGCCATTGAGATGACGCCCCAGGTCGCCATGATCCGGGCGATCCAGAGCCGCGCCCCGAACCGCTCGAGCATCAGGTTGCTGGGTACCTCCATCAGGAAGTAGCCAAGGAAGAAAATGCCGGCGCCCCAGCCGAACAGCGTGGCGGTCAACCCGACATCGTGGTTCATCTGGATGGCTGCGAAGCCGACGTTCACGCGGTCCAGGAAGGACACGAAGTAGGCGAGGATCAGGAACGGCACCAGCCGCCACCCGATGCGCCGCATCGCCGACTGTTCGAGTTCAGACTCGGCCATGATGATCCTCCTCGGCGGCGGCTGTCTTCGAACCGCTCACGGGTGCAGACGCAGGCTCCGGGCGCACCGGCTCGGCGCTCCGGCGTCGGAGTTTTCGACATCGAAGAGGCGGGCGGCCGCGCGTGTCCAGTCGAACGGCGCGCCCCGGTCGTCCGGGCCGGAGCAGATGATGGACGGCATCAGGCCGCCGCAACGCAGCGCGTGCGGATCATCTCGGGTTTCCTCGCGGCCCGTCGGTTCGATCGCCGATCTTGGTCAGCCGATCTAACGCGAAAGCCCGATGATCGGAAGTCGTCGCCCGATGAAGACCTCCGATTTGTCGCCGGTTTACCGGATCGCGGCCGACGCCGGGACCCCCCCCCGGATCGGGTGCATCCTCAGGCCGGCTTGCGTGCGCGGGTGGGCTTTGCCGCCGGAGCCTCGACCATCTGCGCGGTCTCGGAGGCGTGCTCGGTCGGCTTGCGGCGCTTGTGGCCGAGACCCGCGGTTCGGGCGAATTCGGCGCGCATGGCCGAGTAGTTGGCGGCGGTGGCCGGGTAGTCGCGCGGCAGCCCGAAACGCTCCCGATAAGCCTCGATGGTAAGGCCATGGCCGCTCAGGTGCCGCTTCAGGGTCTTGTATGGCTTGCCGTCGATGAAACTGATCAGCGCGTCGGGGGTGATCGACTTCCGGATCTGGCCGGGCGTGATCTTCCTGGTGTCCGGCTCGACGGGCGCGCCGGCCTGACCAAGCCCCGTGAGGGCTTCATGGACACGCGACAGAAGGGTCGCCAGTTCGGGCATCGGAACGGAGTTGTTGGATACGTATGCCGACACGATGTCGGCGGTCAGAGCAATGACATCGGTCTGATCGTCTTGCGGTAACGCGGTGTCGTCTTCCATGGGCAGCTCTCGCGAGGGCAATGCGCGATGAACATCGCTGTATCTGTCGGTAGTCAAGCGCTAAATCGCGCAAAACAAATGACGCCACGGGTTATCGACTGTTGTATCGACGGAATACCAACATAGATTTGCAACGCTGTAACTGCGGGATGGCATTCCGCTGACCCAGCCCAACAGCTAGCGCATCGAGCCGACGGGCGCCCGCCGCGTGGCGGCCCGTTCGGGAAGTCTTAACGACCCTATGGTCTTTCGAAGCGTCGCTCCGGCTTCGAGGGGTACGAAGCCGAACGACAGGCGGGCCGAGCCCTGCCCTTCATGCTCGGCCCGCGCCCTTCTGCGCGGCAGCGCTCAGGCGTTGGCCGCGTGCCTAATCGGCGCTGGTTTCGATCCGCGCTTGATCGACGGCGCGGCGGCCGGGAACGTCGCGGCGGATCCGTATTCGGCACGGTAGGTCCGCTCCAGGGTCATCAGCGTACGCATCGGCGCCTCGGCCAGATCAAGCAGCCGTGCGTCTCGCCAGCGTTGCTTGGTCAGCTTCTTGCGGCTGAGCCAGCGCGGCCTCTCTTCCTCGACGAGCAGGACCAGCTTGCCCGTCCACGTTTTCCGAAACCAGAACCGCCCCGTGAGCTTGCCTGCGCCGAACATGGCAGCACCTCGCATGAGAGTCCGGAACGACAACGCCCCCGAAACTCGGCGGTTTCCCTGTCACCCGCTGGTGCGGGCCTGGAGGCGCCGGTCCACCCAGGATGCCAACCCGAGGCCCACAATGCCGCCCACCAGCGCCGCTGCCGCCTTCACGAGGAAGTCGTCAAACCGGCCGTGACGCGTACCCGTGAGGGCCTGCCCGGCTTCCAGCCCGCCGGCCAGCAGCACGGCTCCGAGCAGGATCCACGGCCAGCGCCGCGGGTAGCCCAGGGTCAGAAGAAGGCCGGCCAACGCGTAGGCGGCCGCCCGCTCGAAGCTGGGATTGGCCGTCACCACCGGACGGAGGCCGATCGGCACTAGCGTGATGGCAACGATCGCCGCCACCAGGATCCAGGCCGCGACCCGCACGAGGCCCAGGATCCGCTTCTCCACCATGCGCCGCATATTCCGTAACCCTTTGCCGAGCCTCCGGCTTACAGGGCCTCAGGGCCGGAAACTGTTGCAGTTCGGCGGCCACGACCGGGAAAGCCGATACTGCAAGTCCAGCGGACGGTACGCGCGGCGTCGGAGGCTTGGCGCCTCATCCGAGTGGGTGGCATCTGATGGCGTGGTGTTGCTTGTTCGTTCTAGGCGCCAAGCCATCGAATCAGGCATAGAGGCGTCATGCGCCCGCCCGTGCTCAGCCTCCTCGCGATGCTTGTCCTGATCGACGCGGGGTCGGCCGCCATGGCGGGGGCGCCCGATCCGCGTGTGCTCGAACGGGCGTGGCATCGCTGCCTGCGGGAATCCTACGCCCATCAGCCGCCCGGTCAGAGCCGGGCCGGGGACGAGCGCAACGCCCTCGACGAATGCAAGGTGCAGGAGGACGCGTTCGTGGCGTCGCTCATGGCAGCAGGGCCTGCGCAGGATGGCCGGGCCGGGACCGTCTGGGCCCGGACCTGGGCGGCCTTCGTGGAACCACTCACCGCCTGGATCGGCGGTCTTCGGCGTTGAGCCCGGGCCGATGCGTGCCGGTCAGGAGGTCGACCACTCGCGCTTCACCTCATCGGCCGGCCGATCGAGATGGACCTTGCCGCCCTCGACGGCCCGAACGAAGTCGAGCGGGATGTAGTGGTGGAGGCCACCCGCTGCCGCATCGCGCTTGGTCAGTTTGATCTCGCCTTTGTCGATGTGGTCGACGGTGCCGACATGGGCCCCGTCCGAGCCGACGACCTCGGCGTGTTCCTGGATCTGCGCAGCGTCGACCATCGTCGTCCTCCCTGTAAAGCCGTGAAACGATGCCCTGCTCAGAGCGGTTCCTGACTGCGCTATTCAGGCTCAGGCCGGGCTTTCGCGGAGGCCGCGTTCGGGATGCGTGCCGCAGGGTCGCACCGTGCAGACGTGACCGAACCGGCCTTCGCCTGGACCGTTGGACCGCCATGACCGATCCGACAGCCGCATCACTGGACCAAGTTGCCGACGCCCGGCGACACGAGATGGCCACCGAGCACCTTCTGTTCGGCACGATCCGCTTCCTCGCACAGCGCCACCCGGAACTGCTGGACGAGCTGGACGCGAGCCTGTCGCACCTGTGGGATCGCACAGAAGGTGAGGCGCGCGACGACGAGGCCGTGCGCAAGATCGCCAGCCGCATCATCAAGAGCCTGCGCGCAGAAAGCTAGCCGCGCCAGATCGGCCACCTGCCCGCGGCCGATCTACGCGACGATGCGTTTCGAGAGCACGTGACCGAAGGCTGTCAGCGCGTGCAGCCGATGCAGATGCCGCGGGTGATCGCATCGTTGCGCTGTTCGCCCGGGCCCCTCCGCTCGATGCTGCCCGTCTCGCTGGGACCGAGCGCACTTGGGTTGGGAACCGTCTGCCCGGTGGCCGCCGTGTGCGGGGCCTTGGCGGCGGTGGCCGGGCCGCCACCCGTCCCCGTCTGGCTGATGGATTGTGCCCAGCCTGGCTGAATGCCGAGGGCAAGAACGACGACGGTCGCGATCTTCAAAGGCGCGCGCATGACAACCTCCCTGCGCTTTCTTCTGCGTGGAACTGACGCACTTGTCGGGCGAAAGTTCCGCCATTTCGCGTCTCAGGCGCCCGACTTCAACCGTTCGGAGCGTCTGCCTCGAGGTCGTGCGTGGCCCCCCTCAGGACTTCGCCATCCGGCGTATCGGGTAAGTCCTATTGAGGGTTGCCGACCTCACAAGATTACCCGTCACTGCCACGGTCACGATCCAGGGGCTCACCATGAACCCGACCGTCAAGGCTGTGTTGCTGAACGAGCGGGCGACTGTCCTCTCCGCCATCGCGGCCCGTGAGGGGACCGTCTCCGACCTCCTCGTCCAGTTGAACGGCGTAGAGAACGATATCTGGCGGTTGCGTCACCGCCTCATCGACCTGGAAGCCTATCTGGTCGGCCAGCGGATCGACCTGCCGGCGGATCCGACCGACGCGGAAGCGGCTGCCCCATGCCTCGACGCGGTGGCGACTCCGGCATCCGGCCTGCCGGCGTGCAAGCCCCTCGACGATTTCGTGCGCCACAGGTCCGGCAAGCGGAAGGTCCTCGCCAGCGCCGCACCACGCCGCATCGAGGATGCGAGCCGCTCGGCCTGAGGCTTCCACGCGGATCGGCGCGGCTTGATCGAGGCGGAGCGGCGACAGGGTTCCCGCTGGTCACGGCCTTTTACCGGAAAGCCTGACCCGGTTCCTCGCAACCATCGTGTCGCGTCGCCGCCCGTATGGGCTATCGATCGCAATGGCGATATCCTGGTTGCCGCGGTCGCCCTGGCGATCTTCGCATGGGCCGGAGGACACGGTGTCCCGGCATGCCGAGCTACCTCGGCCCGGGGCAGGGCGTGAGCTTTGTGAAGACCCGGCTCATGGTCGTTCGGATCGCCGATGCAGCTATCGCCGGGATTGCCGAGACCCCCATCCTGGGGCCTATCTGGGCCCTACGAGGATCCGAAAGAGGTGAGGGATGGGCAACCGGGATGGTGCCGGCGCGTCGAATGCACGGATCGCAGAGGTCCAGCGCCTCGCGACCGCCCTGGCTGCCCGGGTGCGATACGCCCAGCTGGTTCAGCGGCCGATCTTCGAGGAGCAGGTCAACGCCCTGGTCGGCGCGGCGCGGCTGCTCGATGAGGAGAGGGTGCCCTGGCCGCCCATGGTGGAGGAGGTGCTGATGGAGTTGGCCAAGTCGCTGGACAGCTCCGGGGATACCGATACGCCCGCGGAGCCCTGAGGCCGAGACGGCAGGCCGACCGCTCCGCGGTCAGCCGAAATCACCGAGCCAGAGCAGCGAGCGGCGCAGGCGTGCGGTGCCGTCCTGAGCGAACCAGAGCCCGTGCGCGAAGACGACCGCTTCGGGCTTGAGGGCCACGAGATCCGCCGCGGCCCGGGCCGCGTCGCGCCGGCGCAACTTGATCACGAGGCGCAGATAGGGCGGCGGCTTCCCCTCCGGTGCGGTCATGCCGGCCAGCCGCAGCAGCGGGCGCAGGACCGCCGGCATCTTCGCCGGTTCCAGGTTCAGAACGAGGTCGGTGAGCACCAGCGTCCGGCTGCGCCCGTGGAAAAAGGCGACCTCGCGGAAGCCGAGGCCGCCCGGCACCACCTGCTGGCGCAGGTCCGCCTGCCATTCGGGCGGCGCCGCGTCCCCCAGCACGCGGTCGATCCGCAGGCCGGAGCGGCGGACCTGTCCGCGCTGGCGCAAGTTGGGCGCCGCCCAGGTCAGCGCCTCCGGACACTGGTTCTGCCAGTCCTTCAGGAAGGTCCAGTGCGCGATGTTCGGTGCGACGAGGTGGCGGATCGGCCCCACTGCCTCGATCGCCCGATGCAGCGCCGCGTCGTAGCGGGTCGGCGAGTGCAGCCACAGGCTGCCGTCGCCGAGCCGGACCACCGTCATCCGCACCGGCAGCGGGAGTCCCAGGACCCGCAAGGGCCCGCTGTCGACGATCCAGACGCCCTCGGCGACCGGCTTGAGCACGTCGAGGGGTGGATAGGTTGCTTCAGGCAAGGCCCGGTTCTCTCGGCTGCCTCCGGCTGTGCGGCCGGAAAGGGAGGCAACCGCCGCGGCGCATCGGGTTTCCCGGATGGATCGCCGCAGCCCGATATCTCAGGTCAGGCCTGGAGATAGGTGGGCGCCGCGATGGGCCGGGCCGGGAGGGCGCGCCACAGGGCGATGCCGAGGCCCAGGAGGGTCAGGAGATCGCAGGTCAGCCCGAACACGGAGCCGACGAGGAGGTTGTGGCCGGCCCAGCACAGGGACGCGCCCAGGAACAGCAGGCGCATCGTCTGGGGCGCGGCTTGCAGGCGCGCGGCCGTCGCCAGCAGGGTGCCGACCGCCGCGCAGGCGGAGGGCGTCCCGTTCCAGGTGGTGATCGTCAGCCAGGCCGCCAGCAGGGTGGTGGCGGCGAACAGGGGGTGGACCCAGCCGGTCCGGCTCGGTGCGCCGAGGCAGGTCAGGGAGACCAGGCTCTGCACCACCGCGATGGCGCACATCGCGGCGCCGGTGAGCGCGCCGAGCGTCAGGTAGTGGGCGCCGAAGCAGGCGGCGCAGGCCGCCGATCCGGCAAGCATCCATGGACGGCGCGGCATCAGGCCGGCAAGGAATCCCAGGGTCAGGCCCAGGGATCCGAAGATGTCGAGATGGGTCCCGGCAAGGTCATACCAGGCGAATACGGTGTCGGCGGCAATCATCGGTCGCGCTCAGCCGGCGCGGATGCGCCGTTTCCGCCGAATGCGCTAGATTCGCATGGTAATCAGATGGTTAACGAGAAATCGCCCGATGATCACGACCCTGCGAGGGTGGCGAAACAGCCGCAGGGGCCGCTCGCCATGATCGACCAGAGACATCAAGTATTGGTGACTCAATAACCAAAGAATAACATAGGTTATTGCCGAGATGTCCTGGGATAAATCCGGGAACAACGCCGGATGACGCCGGTTGCCGGGGTATTCATCCGGATGCGACCGGTGCCGATCCAGGCCGCGGGGCGTCCGCCCCTGCCGTCCTGCGGCGACCCGACCCGACGTGCCGATGCAGCTTTCCATCCCGGATATCCGTCGCCCGATCGCCGTCCCGGCCCGGCACCGCGCGCCCGGCGGGGCCGGTCCCTTCGCGGTCCCGGCCCACGCGCGCCGCCGGACGATGCGAAGGGCCGACGAAGTCTGGGGCCCCCGGCCGCCCGGGTCACGCCAGACTTCGCGTCGCCGGCAAGCGGGGTCCGGCCGATGACGCGATCCGCAGCGTTTCCCGAAAACCAGGACGCCCTGCTGGCCCTGGGGCGCACCCTGCGCGACAGCGGCTACACCTTTACGACGGTGACCCCGGCCACCCATGCAATCGTCAACGCACGGTCGTGCAACGCCGAGGCACGCAATCTGCGCGACGTGATCGGCTGGAGCCGACAGTTCCGGGCCGAGATCCTGCCCGGAGAGGTCCTGAGCCGGCTTCGGGACGCCGGGGCCGTGGTCGAGGACGGCGCGCTGCTGCGCCCGACCGTGCGGTTCTCCAGCCTCGACGGCGAATTGCTCGCGCATTCCTCCTATCCGCCGACCGCCACCGATGCGGTGTTCTTCGGGCCGGACACGATGCGCTTCGTCGCGGCGGTGGTGGCCCATCTGGAGGCGCGTCCGACGCCCGTGCGCCGGGCGGTCGATCTCGGCTGCGGCTCCGGGGCCGCCGGGATCTGCATCGCCAAGCGGTCGCCCGGGGCTGAGGTGGTGCTGGTGGACATCAACCCCGCCGCGCTGCGGGCCGCCCGGGTCAACGCCCGGCTGGCCGGGGCCGACGGCGTCGACGTCCGGCACGGCGACATGCTGCGCGACGTGGAGGGGACGTTCGACCTGATCGTCTCGAACCCGCCCTTCATGGTCGACCCGGCGGCCCGGGCCTACCGGCACGGCGGCGGTGCGCTCGGGGCCGGCCTGCCGCTGGCGGTGGTCGAGCAGGCGATCCCGCGGCTGGCGCCGGGGGGCAGCCTGGTGCTGTTCACCGGGGCGGCGATCGTCGAGGGGGCGGACCCGTTCCGGGACGCGGTGGCCGAGGCCTGCGGCCGCGCCGGCCTGGACTGGACCTACCGCGCGTTCGATCCGGACGCATACGGCGAGGAACTGGCCAACCCGGACTACGCCGCCGTCGAGCGTCTCGCCCTGGTGGTGCTCGTGGTGACCCGGCCCGGGACCCGGCCATGAGCGAGGCCGAACGCGGGCGCGATGAATTTTTGCGCGACGAATTTTTGCGCGATGTCCTGGCCGGCCTCACGGCCGATGCGAAGACGCTGCCGGGCAAGACGCTGCCGGGCAAGACCCTGCCAGGCAAGTATCTCTGGGATGAGACCGGCTCGGACCTGTTCGATCGGATCTGCCACAGCCCCGATTACTACCCGACCCGCCAGGAGATGGCGCTGCTGCCCCGGGTCGCGGCCGCGCTGGCGGCCGAGGTCGCGCCGGGCGTCACCGTGGTGGAGTTCGGCAGCGGCGCCAGCCGCAAGATCCGCACCCTGCTCGACGCGCTGACCCGGCCGGCCGCCTACGTGGCGATCGACATCTCCGGCGCATACCTGGAGGACGCGATCCGGCGCCTGGCCGCGGATTATCCCGACATCACCATGGTGCCGGTCTGCGCCGACTACGCCAAGCCGGTGCCGCTCCCCGTCGAGGCGGGGCCGGGCGGGATCCTGGGGTTCTATCCGGGCACCAGCATCGGCAACTTCGCGCCCCCGGAGGCCGCCCTGTTCCTGGAGCGGGCGCGCACGACCCTGGGGCCCAGCCTGTTCCTGGTCGGCGCCGACGCCACGGTGGAGCCCGAGCGCCTGCAGCGGGCCTATGCCGGCGCGGACGGGCTGATGGCGGCGTTCCACCGGAACATCCTGGTGCGGCTCAACCGCGAACTCGGGGCCGACTTCGACTTCGACAACTTCCGGCACGGGATCACGCTGTGCCGCGATCCGCTGCGGGTCGAGGCGCATCTCGAGGCGCTCCGGTCGGGTACCTATCACCTCGGCGGGCGGGCGATCGCCTTCGCCGCGGGCGAGCGCATCCGCACCGACACCTCCCACAAGTACACGCCGGCGGCCTTCCAGGCGCTGGCCCGCCAGAGCGGCTGGCAGCCGCGCGGCCTGTGGCAGGCGGAGGACGGGCGCTTCAACCTGCACCTGCTGGAGCATGCCGGCGGGTGAACGCCCGTCGAGGCCGGGCGCGTCGTCCGGCGTGGGGTATGGTGCTCACACGGCGCTGTCGGAGGCGCGCAACGGCCGGGGCCGGGCGCGTCTCGCCCCCCTCTGCGGGCTACCGGATTCACACGTCGGCTTGCGAAAGCCGCGACGCGCCCCCTCTCCCGTGCGGGAGAGGGTTGGGGCGAGGGGGCAGGTCTCTCCGGACAGGTCGCACCCCTCACCCTCTCCCTCTCCCGCACGGGAGAGGGGACCGGCGCCGGATCCTGCGACCGCGTTGCCCAGCCCGATCCGTGAATCCGGTAGCGCGCGGGGGGGGAGGGAGCCGCACCTGGGTCCGGCCGTCGCGTCCATCCCGCCAATGAGGAGAGGGCCCGTGTCTGTGCCGAGCCGGCGTGTCGTCCAGCCGCGGACGATCGGGTTGCGACATGGGAATCCGTCGGCCCCTCGGGCGAAGCCCCGTCGAGCCCAGCCACGGGGCGGATCGGAGCGGCCCCGGACCGGAGGCCCGCCGCGTAAAGGACCCTCGCCCTCAGGCGCACACGCTCACGCGGTCTGGAACGGCCGGTGCTTGTCGTCGTCGGTGTCGGTGGCCGCGCCCTTCGGCACGGTGTCGGTCTCGACCATGCTGCGCTGGTCGCGCGGCGGCGGCGGGAAATCCGTCAGCGGGCGCCAGGGCGACGCCGGCACGCCCATCCGCACGGCGTTGGCCGAGCGGAACAGCCAGGCCCCCACCAGCATCCAGGGCACGACGAAGAAAACGAAAGCAGTGAGTCCCACGACGATCCTCCCGGGCTGTAAGCCATTAAGCGCGCCGCCGAAGTGGATACCGGTTCGGCGTCAGCGAGCGCGTCGAATCAACGCCCTCATGCAAACGCGTGACCGGCCGCCATCGATCCGGGGGGCTTCACGCCTCGTCGGAACCCGCCGGGGCGCCCAGGAGGGCCCCGTGGCGATAGGCGCTGGGCGCCAGGCCGTGGCGCTCCTTGAAGCGGCGGGAGAAATGGGCCTGGCTGGCGAAGCCGCAGCCGAACGCCAGGGTGCCGATCGGGAGATGCGCGCAGCCCGGATCGGCCAGCCGTCTGGTCGCGGCCTCCAGCCGGCGCTGCCAGATCCAGTCCGAGATGTGCTGGCCGCGCTCGTGGAACAGCTCCTGCAGCCGGCGCAGCGAGACGCCGACCGCGGCCGCGAGCTGCGGCGGGTCGAGGGTCGTGTCGCCGAGATGGGCTTCGACATAGGCCTTGGCGCGCTGGACCACGACGGTGCCGTGCAGCGGCCGCGGGACCTCGCGCGCCAGGCGCTCCGCGATGCTCGCCACCACGAGGTCCACGGCGACCGATCCCATGCGGGACGCCGCATCGGGCGTGAGCTGGGGCCCCACGCGGATCAGTTCCTGGACGAAGGTCAACGCCAGCGACGTGGACGCCAGCTCCGCCCCGACCGTCAGGGCCGTGTAGAGCTGCGTCGATCCGAGGGCGCTCGCCAGGCGCTCCCGGGGGACTTCCAGGAGCAGGGATCGGCTCCCCGCACTCGACGTGTGGACGGCCGGCCGTTGATCGAGGAGGACCAGGTCGCCGGCGCCCACCACGGCATCCCGGCCATCCTGAAGGGTGCTCGAGGTGCCCGCGAGGTTGAAGATCACGGCGACCCCGGCGTCGCGATCCTGACGCCGCATCAGGTCGCTGGTCGTCTCGTTGCGGACGGCACCCTGGGTCACCCGCGTCAGGTCGAGGGACCCGACCCGGGCGACCTCGAGCTTGGCCGCGAAGGGGCCATCGTCGAGGCGAGTATGATCGACCTTCGCACCGAAACCGATCAAGGCGTCTTGCCAGAGCCGGAAACTGTCGCGCGGATGCAATCCTTCCGTCGAGAACAGTGTCTGCATGGAATCCACGGCGGCCCTTCTTCGGTGTCGCGACCGAAAAGTCCGGTACCGTACACAACCAGGGTTTTCAAACACGGCGCGAAATTAACCTAGGGATGTAAGTATTCGTCCTGGGGGTCGCGGCGGGGCGCCTTGCGATCGTTCAGGTATGGCCGCGGGCGCAAGCCGTCGACGCGTGGGGACGGAACACGGAACCGTGACCCGATTGCTCGTCGGGGTGCCAGCGCCTGTGACCGATTTGCAAGACGGTTACGGACGGCCATCGGAAGCAGAAAAACAAACATACGATAGTTTATAAATCGAGCGATCCTGCGATGACGGCTGAAAATCTCAGGTTTCGAGCAGTTCGGCCGAGGGTGCGTGCAGACAGTCCTTTCAACACGTGAAATCAAAGAGAGCGCGCGGTTCAAGCTGTGGCGTGAAGTCATCTTCGACCGCATGGGGCCGATTGAGCTGAGTCAAACCTGTGATCGACCTTTCGAAGGACTGATACAGGCGGCCGATGTCGGTAGCTTGCGGATCACCCGCATTCGCGAAAGCAACGTGCGGTCGGAGATCACGCCGCAGACCCTGCGTCGGCGGGAGCGGACCGGGGCGGTCTTCGCGCTGATCCAGCTCGAAGGCCGCTCGATCAACGTCCAGGACGGCCGGGAGGCCATCCAGGGAGCCGGCGAGATCGTGCTGCTGGCCGACCGCCCGAACGTGCACGTCTCGGGGGCCGGCGACCAGTCCCTCGTGCTCGAGATCCCGGTCGCGCCCCTGACGCACATGCTGGGGCCGACCCGGCACTTCACCGCCCTGACGTTCGGGGGCGACGACGGCACCGGCGTGCTGGTGAAGGCGTTCTTCAGCGATCTCGTCCGGGTCCACGCGGACCTCGACGCCGTCACGGCCGAACGCATGGCCGGCGTCGGCATCGACCTGATCGTGGCGAGCCTCGCCGAGCGCCTGGCCAGGGCGGTGCCGCGACCGCTCCACGGCAGCGTCGTGGTCCAGCGCGCCAAGGCCCATGTCGAGGCCAACCTGGGCGACACGACCCTCGATCCGCCCCGGCTCGCGGCCGCCGTCGGGGTTTCCCTACGCCGGCTGCAGGAGCTGTTCCAGGAGCGCGGCCAGCACATCTCCGATTGGATCTGGCAGCGCCGGCTGGACGCCGCGGCCGACCGCCTTGCGGATCCGGGCTGCGCCCACATCGCCATCGGCAACCTCGCGTATGGCAGCGGCTTCACCAACCAGGCCCACTTCGCCCGCCGCTTCAAGGCGCGCTACGGCCTGAGCCCCAGCGCGTACCGGGCCGTTTCCGCGAAGCCGCCCCCGGGCCGGTGATCTGACGTGCCCCCGCCGGCCCGGGCCGTGGCGCGGCCTCGCGCCTGCGCGACGGGCTCAGCTGCCGCCCCCGACCCGTCGCAACGCCGCAGGCGGGATAGCTTTCGGGACTGCGGTGGTTTGCGGGACGACAGCATGGGGGCAGGATGGACGCCACCAGTCCTAGAATGGCGCCCGAGACCGCGCCGAAAGGCCCTACCGCGCCGAGAACCTCGACCCCGCAGGCGCATCCGGCGGAGCTGACCCTGCGCGGCATCGCGCTCGGGACCGTCATCACGGTCGTCTTCATGGCGGCTAACCTCTACATGGGGTTGAAGACCGGGATGACGTTCTCGTCCTCGATCCCGGCCGCGATGCTGTCGATGGGCGCGTTCCGGCTGATGGGCGGCGCCGGCATCCTCGAGAACAACATCGTCCAGACCCAGGCCTCGGCGGCCGGCACCCTGTGCAACGTCATCCTGGTCCTGCCGGGCCTGGTGCTGATCGGGCACTGGCACGGCTTCCCGTTCTGGCAGACCACGGCGGTCTGCGCCCTGGGCGGCCTGCTCGGCGTGGCGTTCTCGATCCCGTTGCGGCGGGCGCTGGTCTCGGGCAGCGACCTGCCCTACCCGGAGGGCATCGCCGCCGCCGAGGTCCTCAAGACCGGCCACGAGGAGGAGGGCGGCCACGGCCTGCGCGACCTGCTCGCCGCCGCCGGGGCGGCCGGAATCGTCGGGCTCGCCACCACGGGGCTGAAGCTCCTGGGCGAGGGGCTCTCCGGCGCGATCAGCCTCGGGGGCGCCGCCTTCCGCACCGGGACCGGGTTCTCCCTGGCGCTGGTCGGCGTCGGCTACCTCGTGGGCATCGGGGCGTGCCTGGCGCTGCTGACCGGCGTGCTGATCGCCTGGGGCATCGCGGTCCCGATCCTCACCGCGCTCGCGCCCGATCCGGGCAAGACCGCCGGGCAGGCCGCCGAGGCGGTCTGGTCCGAGCAGGTGCGCCTGATGGGGGCCGGGATCATCGCGGTGGGCGGCCTGTGGACGGTGGCCTCGCTCGCCCGCCCGATCGCGGCCAGCATCCGCACGGCCCTGTCGTCGGCCGGCGGCGGCCTCGGCGCGGACCACCCGCGCGCGGAGCGCGACCTGCCGATCACCTGGGTCGCGGGCGGGGCGCTGGCCCTGTGCGTGCCGCTGGCGCTGCTGTTTGCCGACTTCGCCCGCCCGGCCGGGCTCGGCGGCACGCTGATCGTCTTCGCGGTGGCGGCGACGCTGTTCATGGTGCTGTTCGGCTTCCTGATGGCCGCCGCCTGCGGCTACCTCGCGGGCCTGCTCGGCTCCTCGTCGAGCCCGATCTCGGGGATCGGGATCCTCACCACCATGGCGACCGCGCTGCTGCTGCCGGTGCTGCTGGGCCACGCGACCGGCCCCGAGGGCGACCGGTTCGTCACCGGCATGGCGCTGCTGCTCACCGCCGTCATCGTCACCACTGCGTCGATCGCCAACGACAACCTGCAGGACCTCAAGACCGGGCAGGTGGTGGGCGCCACCCCCTGGCACCAGCAGGTCGCGCTGATCATCGGCGTCGGGGTCGGCGCCCTGGTGATCGCGCCGCTCCTGTCGCTGCTCTACCAGGCCTACGGCTTCGTCGGCGCGCCGTCCCGCGAGGGGCTCGACCCGGCGAGCGCCCTGGCGGCGCCCCAGGCCGCCCTGATGACCCAGATCGCCAAGGGGATCACGCACGGCGCGCTGCCCTGGACCATGGTGCTGATCGGCGCCGGGCTCGGCATCGTGCTGGTGGCGGCCGAGGCGTGGCTGAAGCGCCGCGGCCTCACCTTCCCGGCGCTCACCGTGGGGATCGGCATGTACCTGCCGCTCTCCGTCGAGGTGACGATCGCTGTCGGCGGCATCCTGGGCTGGCTCGCCGAGCGCCGCCTGCGCCGCCGGGTCCGGGGCGACCGGCGGGACGGCGTGCTCGCCGCCGCCCGCCGCCGGGGCGTGCTCCTGGCCTCGGGGTTTTTGGTCGGGGAGAGCGTCGTCGGCGTGCTGCTGGCCGGCGCCGACCTCATGGCCGGGCACAGCGGAGCGCTCGCCATCGCCGGGCCGGGTTTTGCGTCCACGGCGACCTGGCTCGGGCTGGCGGTGTTTCTGGCGGGGCTGGGACTCTATTTCCGGCTGGTGTCCGCGGTGGATGAAGACACGCCCAGGACCGCCTCCCGCTCGTCGGTCGCGTCATGAGGGCGGCCGCACCCGGGACCCGCGCCTTCCCGCTCGGCGCCGGAATCCTGTTCGGGCTGGGGCTCGGCGGCTTCTTCGACGGGATCGTGCTGCACCAGATCCTGCAATGGCACCACATGGTGAGCAGCTGGTACCCGATCGATTCGATCCCCAACCTCGAGCTCAACACCCGCTGGGACGGGATCTTCCACAGCGCCACCTACGTGTTCGTGGTGCTCGGGCTGTTCATCCTGTGGCGCGCCGCGCATCGCGGGCACCTGTCCTGGTCGAACAAGCTGCTGGCCGGATCGCTCCTTGTCGGCTGGGGCCTGTTCAACACCGTCGAGGGCGTGATCGACCACCAGATCCTCGGCGTCCACCACGTCAACGAGACGATGCCCCGGGACCAGTGGATCTTGTGGGATGTCGGGTTCCTGCTCTGGGGCGTCGCCATGCTGGGCGCCGGCTGGCTGCTGGTCCGGGCGGGCCGCCGGGAGGGGGCGGCGTGAGGCGTCGGCGAAGTGCTCTGACGACCCCGACCCTGGTTCCCTGGGCCGTCCTCGGGGCCGCCCTGGTCCTGGCGACGATGCCGGCCTGGCGGCCCCTGGTCTTCGGCACCGCGCTCACCCTCGACGACCTCTTGAGCCTGCGCTGCCTGTCCGGCTGAGCCTCAGGCGCCGGCCTCGCCGAGCAGGGTCTGGACGAAGCGGCGGGTGCGCGGGTCGGCGGGCCGGGCGAACAGCTCGGCCGGCGGTCCCTGCTCCACCAGCGTGCCGCCGTCGAGGAACACCACCGCGTCGGCGACCCGCCGGGCGAGGCGCAGGTCGTGGGTCGCCATCAGCATGGTCATGCCCTCGCGGGCCAGCCCGGCCAGCACGTCCACCACCTCGGCGGCGAGTTCGGGATCGAGCGCCGAGGTCGGCTCGTCGCACAGCAGCAGGCGCGGGGAGGGGGCGAGCGCCCGGGCGATCGCCACCCGCTGCTGCTGGCCGCCCGACAGGCTCGCCGGCCACGCCTCCGCCTTCTGCGCGAGGCCGACCCGCGCCAGCAATTCCAGCGCCCGGACCCGGGCCGCGGCCCGGGGCCATTTGCCGACCGTGATCAGCCCCTCGGTAATGTTCTCGATCACCGTGCGGTGGGGAAACAGCTGGAAGTTCTGGAACACCATGCCGGTCTGGCGCCGGACCGCCAGCAGGTCCCGCCGGGAAGGCGCCGTGCCGGCCCGGAAGGTGAGGCGCCGGTCGCCGAGCACCAGCGTGCCGGCCTGCGGGATCTCGAGCAGGTTCACGCAGCGCAGCAGGGTCGACTTGCCCGAGCCCGACGGGCCGATCAGCGCGGTGACCTTCCCCTCCGGGACCGTCAGGTCGATGCCGCGCAGGATCGGGGTGTCGCCGAACCGCTTCTCGATGGCCTGGAGGGCGATCACGCGCGCGCCTCCAGGTAGCCGCCGTAGCGCCCGAGGCGCCGCTCCAGCCCGCCCTGCAGCCAGGACAGGCCCGAGCACAGCACGAGGTAGATCAAGGCCGCCTCGGCGTAGAGGATCAGCGGCTCGTAGGTCACCGCCACGATGCGCTGGGCCGCCTGGAACATCTCCGGCACGGTGATCGCGGCGGCGAGCGAGGTGTCCTTCACGAGCGCGATGAAGCTGTTGGACAGGGACGGCACCGCCACCCGCCCCGCCTGGGGCAGGATCGTGCGGCGCAGGGCCTGGGCGGGGGTCATGCCGGTGGCGTAGGCGGCCTCCCACTGGCCCTTCGGGATCGACGCGATGGCGGCGCGCACGATCTCGGACGCGTAGGCGCCGACGTTGAGCGTGAAGCCGATCACCGCGGCCGGGAAGGCGTCGATCAGGATGCCGGCGCTGGGCAGGCCGTAGAAGATCACGAACAGCTGCACGAGGAGCGGCGTGCCCCGGAAGATCCAGACATAGGTCCAGGCGAGCGCCGCCACCGGGCGCGGGCCGAACAGGCGCGCGAGCGCCACCGCCAGGCCGAGGCTCAGCCCGAGCCCGAAGGCGATGAGCGTCAGCGGCACGGTGAACCGGAGACAGGCTTCGAGCAGCGGCCCGAGCGACTGGAGCATGAGGTCGAGCCAGTGCGGCACGGGACGGTGTTTCCTGCGGGATCGGGCGACGGTCTATACGGGTTTGCGCCGCGGATCGCGCGGGGGATTTTTCGGGTCGGTTTCGGATCGCCCGCGCCTGTCGGGGGAATACGGTTCGGTGACCGAACCCGCCCGGCGGGGGCTGACGGGCTCACACCTGTCCGGACAAGGCGCGGGTCCGCTCTCCCGTGCGGGCTACGATGTTCGGACATCGTAGCCGGATGAAGCGACGGCTGGACCCAGGCGCGTCTCCCTCCCCCCTCTGCGGGGGAGGGTGGGC